>JANOGJ010000553.1:0-2635 GCA_031405995.1 Acidobacteriota bacterium | reverse complement strand
GGTCCTTGATGGAGTTGCCGGGGTTGAAGGTCTCGACTTTGGCGAGGACCTCGGCGGCGATCACGCCCTTGGTGAGGCGGTTCAGGCGGACCAGCGGCGTCGATCCGATGGCGTCGAGGATGGTGTCGCAGATGCGCTTCGTCGTCACGTCCGAATTATAGGGCGTGGCGCCCTTATGACCGGCGTCATACCGCCCTTTGCCGCGCGTGGATAGCGTTCGTGTGTGGCTGTCCGCGTCCGCCTGCCAGACCTTGAGCATTGGAAGGCCCAGGTCAAATGCCAGGTCGGCTGCCCGGTTCGCACCGACGCCGGCCGGTACGTCCAGCTCATCGCCGAGGGCCGCGACGAGGCCGCGTTTCTTGTCGCGCGCGCGCCCAACCCGTTTGCGTCCGTCTGCGGGCGAGTCTGCGCGGCTCCGTGCGAGGACGCCTGCCGGCGCGGGCCGATCGACGCGCCCATCTCGATCCGGGCGCTGAAGCGGTTCGTCACGGAGCAGTACGGCGTCGAGTCGATCCGGCCGGACACGCAGGACGCGCTTCGAGACACCGAGATCGCGGAAGGCCATCGCTACGCGGGGCACGCGCCGATCGCGCCCGCGGCCTTTGGCGCGGACCGGTCCGCCCGGCCGAGCGTCGCCGTGATTGGCGCCGGTCCGGCGGGACTGGCGGCCGCCCACGACCTCGCGCACCTCGGCTACCGCGTCACGGTCTTCGAAGCGGCGTCCGAACCGGGCGGCATGATGCGATTCGGGATTCCCGAGTACCGGCTGCCGCGCAGCCTGCTCGCCGCCGAAATCGATCGCATCGTCCGCCTGGGCGTGACGCTGACGCTCGACCGGCCGCTCGACGCGACGTTCGGCCTTGCGCAGTTGCGCGCCGATGGCTTCGACGCGGTGTTTCTGTCGGTCGGCGTCTCGCGGGGCCGCGATCTTCAGGCGCCGGGCGTGGAGCTGGACGGCGTCGTGAAGGCCGTGGACTACTTGATCAACGTCAATCGCGGCTTCCGGATGGACCTGGGCCGCCGGGTCGTCGTGATCGGCGGGGGCTTCGTCGCGTTCGACGCGGCCCGCACTGCCCTGCGGGTCGGACGCGAGGACGAAGCGGCGCAGCTTTCCGGCGAAGCGGACGCCCGCGTCAAGGAAGCGCTCGACTCGGCGCGAGCCGCACTGCGCGGCGGCGCGACCGACGTCACGATCGTCTCGCTCGAGGACTTCGACGAGATGCCGGTCCTCCGCACCACGCAGGGCCACGAAGAGTTCGAGGAAGCCCGCAAGGAGGGTGTCCGGTTCATCACGCGCCGCGGGCCGCGCGCCTTCACGGGTGACCGGCGGCTCACCGCCATCGAGCTGCGCGCCGTGCGGTCGGTGTTCGACGGAAACGGCCGCTTCGCGCCGACGTACGACGACTCGGACGTGCTCCGCCTCGAGGCGGATGCCTGCGTGCTCGCGATCGGCCAAACGGCCGACCTGGGATTCCTGCGGCCGGACGACGGCGTCGCCGTGACGCCGGCCGGGACGATTCGCGTGAATCCCGTCACGCTCGCGACCACGGCGGCGGGCGTGTATGCCGGCGGCGACGTGGCGTTTGGCCCCCGCAACCTCATCGAGGCCGTCGCGAACGGCAAGCTCGCGGCGCGGTCCATTCACGAATACCTCTCCCGCGGCCGCGCCCGGATCGAGACGCACCTCGAGATCGAAGAGATCCCCACCGACACCTACCGGATGGCCGCCGGGTTCGAGCGCCTGGATCGCGAAACGCCGCCAACGCTGGATGTCGGCCGCCGCACCGGCATCGCCGAGGTGGAAACCGGGTACGACCGGCCGGCGGCCCTGCGCCAGGCCGCGCGCTGCCTCGTGTGCCACGTCCAGACGATTTACGACCCCGAGTTGTGCGTGCTGTGCAACCGCTGCGTCGACGTGTGTCCCGAGTACTGCCTGGCGTTTGTGCCGTTCGACGACCTCGAGCTGGCCGACGACGAGCGCCGGGCGCTGGGCGACCGCGCCGCCGCGGGTCCGCTGCCGCTCACCGCCATGGTCAAGGACGACGACCGGTGCATCCGATGCGGACTGTGCGCCATTCGATGCCCGACAGGCGCGATGACCATGGAGCGCTTCCGGATCACCGAACGCTGGGCGCAGGAGGCATAACGTGTCCGATTCCACACCCAAGAAGCCCGCCACGGATCGCCGCGAGTTCCTGGTCAAGCTCGGCACCGGCGCGGGCGTGGTCGCGCTCGTGACGCAGGGCGCGGCCTCGCTCAGGTCGCTCGTGCCCAACGTGTCGTACGACGCACCGACGACGGTCAAGCTCGGCCCGCTGGCCGACTTTCCGGACGGGCTGAAGTTCCTCGCCGACGAGCGGCTGTTTGTCTTCCGTAACGGCAACACCTTCCATGCGGTGTCGGCCGTGTGCACGCACCTTGGCTGCACGGTACGCGCCGAGGCGCTGCCGCGTCCGGAGGACGCGAACGTGGGCGGCCAGCCGCTTCGCCTGACGCACAAGTTCAGCTGTCCGTGCCACGGATCGCATTACCGCGGCGACGGCACCAACGTCTCCGGACCGGCGCCGAAGCCGCTGGAGTGGTTCCGGCTGTCGGTCTCGCCCGACGACCGGCAGCTCGTGGTCGATCTGGCCGA
>JANOGJ010000548.1:0-2788 GCA_031405995.1 Acidobacteriota bacterium | reverse complement strand
CCACATGTCCAAGCGGCGCCGGTCGCGCACGGACCAGGGCCTGACCAGCAGTCCGAGCCATGTCCAGAAGATTTCCCGATTGGTGTACGTCCGGGCCTTGCGCCCGGACGTGAGCACCGGCTCGCGCAAGACGATGAACGGACCGCGGCGGTTGAGGGCACGGCTGAGGGCGATCTCTTCGCCCGCGTACAACGAGCGGTCGAAGCCGCCGACCGCGTCGAACGCCGACTTTGAACAGAACAGGAAGCTCCCCGCCGCCAGCCGCAACACGCGGAACACCGGTCCCATCGCGCGAATCATGAGTTGCGCATAGCGAGGCACGGGCTCGTCGAACCGCGCGGCCGCCCCGCCGCCCACGGCGCCGCTCCGCATCGCGTCGATCACGCCCCGCACGTGCGCCGCCGTGATGACCGTATCCGCGTCGACAAACACCAACGTCTCGCCCGTGGCCACCGCCGCGCCGGCGTTTCGCGCCACGCCGATCTGACGCACGTTCACGGAGACGACTCGCGCGCCGGCTTCGGCCGCGATCGCCGCCGTCCGATCCGTCGACCCGTCATCCACGACGATGATCTCGTAGGGCTCGCCCGCGGCGGAGGCCGACGCGCGAATGGCGTCAAGGGTCGCGCCAATCAGCGCTTCCTCGTCGTGCGCCGGAACAACAAAGGACAACGTCGCCACGCTTCAGGTTCCTCGTGCGGAACCTACGGCGTCTTGACGATCAGTATCTTCCTGGCGGCGTCGTCGTTCTTGAGGGCCGCTTTGCCTTCAGGAAACTTGTTCGCTTGCAGGATGTAGGCCGCGAGGTCGACGGCGTCCTCAGGGGTCAAGACCGCCGATCCGTCATTCGGCATCGTGAGCCGGATGACGGCCATCAGCTCGACAAGCGGGCGGTCCTTCCAGGCATCCAGGAAGACATCGCCCAGGAGCGGCGGCGCGGGCTTCTTGCCGTCGGGGACTTTGGCGGGATCGTGGCAGTTCGCGCAGATCTTGCCGTACATCTCGGTGACGCGATCCGCCTGCGCCTTCGTGTACACGCCGTCGCGCGTCGTCTGCTGACCCGCATTGAGCATCGACGACGCGACGAACGCGAGGCCGGCGACGCCGAGCAGGCTTCGCCTTATGCCCATCGATAGCCGTGCTTCGAGAGCGGCAACGAGCGCACGCGCACTTTCGTCGCCGTGTAGATCGCGTTGGTGATAGCCGGCAGGAGCGGCGGCAGCGCGGGCTCGCCGAGGCCCGTCGGGTTGTTGTCGCTGAGGATGAAGTGCGTCTCGATCACCTTCGGCGTCGCGCGCATGCGCATCGGCGGGTAGTCGCCCAGCGTGTTCTGCTGGACCTTGCCGCCGGCGATCGTGATCTCCCACATCAAGTGGCTCATTCCATCGACGACCGAGCTCTCGACCTGCGACTCGGCCTTGAGCGGGTTCACGATCTGTCGGCCGATGTCGCCGGCCACCCAGACTTTGTTGACGCGGATCCGCTTCTGCGCGTCGACTCTGACTTCCGCGACCTCGGCGAAATAGCCGGCGTGGCTGAAGTGGAACGCGACGCCCATCGCGGTGCCGGCCGGAAGCTTCGTCTTGCCCCAGCCTGACTTCTCGCGCACCAGCTCGAGCACGGCCTTCATCCGCTCCGGGCTCCATCCCGCGCCGCCCTGACCGCCACGGCCGGGCTGCGCGCGCCTGCTGGAGGCGGAGGCGGCACGACGAGCGGCTGAGACAACAGGTCGAGCCGGAACTGCAGCGGGTCCTTCCCTGCGGCGTGCGCGAGCTCATCAATAAAGGACTGGATGACGAAGGCCACGGCGTTGCTGCCGGGCGCCCGCATCGCGCCGACCGGCACGCTGAACGGGATCGTGGACTGGTACGTCGCGTAGTTCTGGATGAACCTCGCCGGGAACTGTCCGGCATCCATGCCGCTCGATCCGGCGGCCGCACCGTCCTGCGCGAAGTGGATGAAGTGGTTGCGCCACGCGGTGATCTTCCCAGACGCGTCCACTCCGCCCTTCAGGAAGTGATAGCCGGCGGGCCGGAACAGGTCATGCGCCAAGTCGTCTTCACGCGTCCAGCGCAGGTGCACGGGCGTCGGGCTGATTTCTTTCGCGATGCGCCCAGCTTCCGCGAGGTGGTCGTTGTAGAGCCTGCGGCCGAAGCCGCCGCCGATGCGGTACATGTGAATCGAGACGTTCTCCGGGGGAATCTCGCACACCCGCGCGGCGACCGTGCGGCCACCCGCCGGCTGCTGCGTGCCCGCCCAGAACTCGAGCTTGCCGTCCTTGAACTGCGCCGTGGCGCTCATCGGCTCAAGGCCGCAGTGATTGAGGAACGGATACGCGTACGCGCCTTCCACCGTCTTGGTCGCGCTCTTGAATCCCGCCTCGACGTCGCCGTCGCTGCGCTGCGGCGTCGCCGGCATGATCGTCGAGAGCTCGGTCGCCTTCTTGTCGAACTCGACCGTGCTGTCCTGCGCCGCGCTGCCCTCGTCCCACTGCACCTTGAGCTGCCGCCGCGCGCTCTCAGCCAGCCACCACGAGTCGGCCACGATCGCGACTCCGGCCACCAGGCCGTTACCGATGCGGCCGTCCGGAACCGCTCCCGGCTTCCCAGACTTCTCGCCCGCGAGGACGAACGCGTGCTTCACGCCCGGCAGCGTCTTGATGTGGTCGAGGTTCGCGCTGACGACCTTGCCGTAGAACGCCGGGCACTTCTGGTACACGGCATACAGCATCCCTTCCACGTGCGCGTCGATCCCGAACAGCGGCTTGCCGGTGACGATGGCGAGGTTG
>JANOGJ010000536.1:0-3934 GCA_031405995.1 Acidobacteriota bacterium | reverse complement strand
AGTGATCGCACGGGAGCAGCTACTTCTGAAGGCATGGAATGAGTACTTCATCATCACCGATTGAGACCAGCGACGCACGGGCGCAGCGCGTGTCACTCACCGAAGAGGCCTTGGTGGCACTGGCGCTTCATTGGGGAGGGCGAAGATATCCACTGGCCCGATGTGGATGAAGACATCAGCGGGGAGGGCATGCTCACGGGGCTGCCAGCTCGCGGAACCAGGCGCTGACCTCGTTTGGCCGGCACTAGGTGAGGGCGCAGACGCCCCGTTAGAGACGTGTCGATGCCCTATACATATCCGGACCGTTATGTATAGAAAACGTGTATTGTCTATACACGTCACGACCGATAGTCAAGACATGGCCACCAACGACATTCGCCCGCTGCACCGCCTGAAACCGGGGCGGTTTGAGACGCCCGCCATCCTCAAAAAGCTGGCGTCGGCCAGCCGCCAACTGGCGGAGCTCAAGGGGGTTGCGCACTCCATTCCGCGCCAGGAAATCCTGATCAACACCCTGGGGCTTCAAGAGGCCAAGGACAGCTCGGCGATTGAGAACATCGTGACGACGCACGACGAGCTTTTCCGCAGCGCCGTCCTGCCACAGAGCGAGTCGCATACGGCAGCCAAGGAAGTCGCTCGATATCGGCAGGCGCTCGGCGTAGGCTTCCACGCCGTCGCAAAGCAGAGTCTACTGACGAATGCACACATCCTCAGGATCCAGGCGGAGCTCGAACAAAACCGGGCGGGATTCCGAAAGCTCCCGGGCACCGTCTTGAAGGACCAGGCTGGCGCCGTGGTCTACACGCCCCCGCAGGATGCCGGCACGATCGTCGCTCTGATGGCCGACCTCGAGCGCTTCATCAACGATGTCGCGCTCTTCCCGGCTGATCCGCTCATCAAGATGGCGCTGATTCACCATCAGTTCGAAAGCATCCACCCCTTCTACGACGGCAACGGCCGAACGGGCCGGATCGTGTGCGTGCTGTACCTGGTGAAGAACGCACTCCTCGATATTCCGGTCCTCTACCTCAGCCGCCACATTGTCCGAACCAAACAGGAGTACTACCGGCTCCTGCAAGACGTTCGGGAACGGGATGCATGGGAGGCGTGGGTGCTGTACATGCTCACGGCGGTCGAGCAGACGGCGACCGAAGGCATCGCCACCATTCAGGACATCAAGAAGGCGCTGCTCGACGTCAAGCACCGTATCCGGGATCGCTACCGTTTCTACAGCCAGGACCTGATCAACAACCTCTTCACCCACCCGTACACCAAGATCGGCTTCGTCGAGCGAGACCTGAAGGTCTCGCGGATTACGGCCACCAAGTATCTGGAGACCCTGACGGCAGGCGGAATCCTCAAGAAGCGGAAGGTCGGGCGCTCGAACTACTACATCAACATCAAGCTTTACGCGATTCTCACGGGCGAGAGCATGCAGGATTGACGGCGCTGCGCCGCCAAACTGGCCCAGTGCCACCCGGTTTGACCCGGCGTCGGACGCCAGGCCGCCGCGAGTGCGATGGCCCGTTCAGAAGTCAGGGGGCCGCTGACACGCCTGGTGGTTCAGCGGACCATCCCCGGGTTCCCTGAACCACGCGTCGCACGATGAGGCATACAGGGCGGGTGGCTGGATTAGGATCGCCGGGTGAAGAGACCTGCCTTGGACGTAGAAGCCGAGCACTTGGCGCAGGCGATGGCCGATGTGGTCCCACTCGCGCCGGACCCGCGCGGGCGCGTTCGCCCGGCTCCACTCGGCACCACACGGAGCCGGCTGGCCGACACGCGCGAGAATGTCGAGCGGCTCATCCAGGAGGCTATCGCGCTGCACATCGAGGGATTGCGCGAAGACGGCCTTCCCGTCCCCCAGGCCCAGACGCCGGTGGCAATGGTCGACGTCAAATAGCCCATCATCGAGGCATGCTGGTCCTCCGCTGCACCCAGAAGCTCCTTCGCCGCGTCGGCCCGACCGGCCCGCCTGAAACTGCGTCCACCACCCGGCTCGGCGACTGGTTCGCCAGCCTCGTCAGCGTAGGCCATCAGCGCTTCGTGCTCCTGGTCGCCGAACGCACGCGCTTGCCGGTTCTCGTCCGCGCGCGCGAGGTCAAGCGCCTCCACCGCCACCTCGTCGACGCCCTGCCGCTCGTCCTTCGCGCGCTTGGCGTGCCGGACGCCGCGGTCCGGGCCGAGCTCGACGAGATGGGCGAGTCCGTGTTCGCGAAGACCAACAACCGGTCCGTGGTCGGCACGCTCACCGACTTCTCGTTCGCGGTGCAGATCCGCATGGAGAACGATCCCGGCGCCGATTTGATCGACGTGTCGTTGTGGCTGAGCGACACGCCCATCCTGCCGCTCGACGATTTCCCGAATCGGATGACGCTGAAGGCGTTCGAGACGACGGAGCAGAGCAGGATGCCGACTCAGCCGGGCCCCCGCGTCCGCGCCTATCGCCTCAAAGTGACCTTGATCGATTCGCACCCGCCCATCTGGCGCCGCATCGAAGTGCCGGCCGACATCAGCCTGGCCGGACTCCACCGCGTGCTGCAGATCGCGATGGGCTGGACGAATTCGCATCTACACGAGTTCGAGAAGTCGAGGCCGACGGCCCAGTGGCGCGAGTGCTGGAAGGCAAGCGCGCACGTCCACCCGAGGACGTGGGCGGCATCGGGGGCTACGACGCGTTCCTCAAGTTACTGACCAACCCGAAGCACCGGGACCACAAAGAGATGTTGGAATGGTCCGGCGGCGTGTTCGACGCGGAGGCCTACGACATCGACGCGGCGAATCGAGCGCTCGGACGGTTGCGGTTCAAGTAGCGGGGTCCGAGAGTTTGATGTGTCGTCCACGAAGGCAGGGGTCAGTGACACCCCAGGTGGGTCAGCGGACCATCCCCTGGTTCCCTGACCCAGGAGCCATCCCTCAGGTCGCCATCGCCGCCGCGAGGAAGGCGATCGCCGCCGACTCCGCCCAGTAGCCGTCGGTGCCGCCGCCGGCCTCCGCCACGAACCCACAGTGCCCGCCGTCCTGCTCGATGTGAACGTCGATGTGCGCGCGGACGTCCGGCCGCGCGAACGGATCGACCGGCACGAACGGGTCGTCCTGGGCCGTGAGGATGAGCGCCGGAATGCGCACGCGCTCGACGACGCGGACGGCGCTGGCCTTGGCGTAGTAGTCGGCCGCGCCGGCAAAGCCGTGGTGCGGCGCGGTGTACGCCTCGTCGAACTGTCGGATCGTCCAGATGGCGTCGAGGCCGCTCAAATCGAAGAGCCCCGGCCAGGCCGCCGCCTTGCGTCGCATCCGGGCGCGGAGGTTCCTCACGAAGTTCCACTGGTACGGGTAGTTGACCGGCCGCTCGATCTCCTGAACGCAGCGCTCCAGATCAATGGCCGGGCTGACGGCCACGACCGCGCGCACGGGCAGCGCCGGCGATCCGTCCAGCTCGGCCGCCAGTTTGATCGCGATGTTGCCGCCGAGCGAGTAGCCGACCAGGCCGACGCGCGTGAGTCCCTCGGTCCTCGCCAGCTCGGCGATGACCGCGACCGGGTCGGCGGTGAGGCCCGAATGGTAGAGACGTGGGGTGAGGTGCTCGGTGCCGCCGCAGTTGCGCTGGTTGAGCAGCACGGCGTTCCACCCGCGCCGATACGCCTTGTCGGCCAGCCCACGCATGTAGTGCGCCTCGCTCGAGCTCTCGAGGCCGTGCAGGGCGACGAGCGTCGGCGCCCCGGCGCGCTCGGGCTGCCAGTGGCACTGCGCCAGGATCTGCGTGTCGTCGAGCACGCGAAAGAGGCGGGACTCGGGCGGCGGCAGATTCGGGAACTCGCGCTTGTGTCGCCACGCGTACAGCGTCATCACGTGGCCGTTGTGCAGCCAACGGCGCGGCGTGAAGCGATCGATCGCCGGCGATGCGGTCATCGCAGGTCGTACACGACGAACCGCG
>JANOGJ010000768.1:0-4063 GCA_031405995.1 Acidobacteriota bacterium | reverse complement strand
GCCGGGCCGATGGCGCGGAACTCAAAGCCCCTGAACATCGGCTCGGTTGAAGGATTGACTGACACGGGCGCGGCCGTCTGGCCGCCCGGGCCCTGCGCGAAGAGCACACTGCCGAGGAGTACGCAGACCCCCGCCACGCCGAACGAGCGGCGCAGGCGGAATCGTCGAGCTGTCATGTGTGGTGTCCTTTCCAAAGAGGCCCACGCACTCTATCAAAACCGCCGGGGTGTCAGGAACACTTGCAAGGGCAATCGGCGATCGGCAAACGGTAATCTGATCGACAATCGGGTCATCGACAATCGACCCGGCCGGTTCCCGGTTCCCGATTGCCGATGTGCCGATTGAGGATTCCAGATTGAAGATTGCCGATCATCGATTATCGATGCCACTCATCGTCTTCGACCTGGACGGCACGCTCATCGACTCCCGGCTGGATCTCGCCGAGAGCACGAACGAGATGCTCGCGAGCTACGGCGCGGCGCCGCTGCCCATCGACGACGTCGCCGGGATGGTGGGGGAGGGCGCGCGGATGCTCGTCGAGCGGGCGCTCGCGGCGGCGGGCCGCGATCCCCAAACGCCGGATGCGCTGGAGCGGTTCAGGGCGATCTACGATCGACGTCTGTTCACGAATACACTGCCGTATCCCGGCGTGCTCGAGATGGTGAGAGGCCTCGCCGCGCACGCGCGCCTCGCGGTGCTGACGAACAAGCCCGAGGCGCCGGCCAGGCGGCTGCTCGACGCGTTTGACCTGACGCCACACTTTGCGTGGACGATCGGCGGCGACTCGCCGTTCCCACGCAAGCCGGACCCGGCAGGCCTTCGCCATCTCATGACGGAGTCCGGCACGGCGCCCGGTCACGCGCTGCTTGTCGGGGACTCGATGATCGACGTCCTGACCGCCCGGAATGCCGGTGTCCGCATGTGCGTGGCGCTCTACGGCTTTGGGCAGCTACGCGGGGAGCTGGTGCTCAATGGGGACGAGCTGCTCGCGAGCGAACCGGCGGACATTCTGCAATTGGCCGTGAGGCCATGAGGTGAGGACACCATGAGAATCAGTGCTGTCGCCGTCGCGCTCGCGCTGGCCATCGTCGTCCAGTCGCCGCCGCCGCTGCCTGCCGCCCCACCGGCCGCCGTCGGGATGGACGCGGTGAAGCTCGGCGAGGCCGTGGCGCTGTACCGAACGGCGCTGGACCGCGACGACATTCGCGGCGCCGTGTTGTATGTCGCCCGGCGCGGGCAGGTCGTGCTCCACGAGGCGCTCGGCTGGAAGCACCAGGCGTACCGCCTGCCCATGGCGAAGGACACGCTGTTTCGCATGGCGTCCAACACCAAACCGGTCGTCGCCGCGGCCGTCATGATGCTGGTCGAGGACCGCAAGGTCGCGTTGACCGATCCGGTCGCGAAGCACCTGAAGTCGTTCGACAACGCCAAGTCGCGCGGCATCACCATCGCGCAACTGCTGACGCATTCGTCAGGCCTGCGCATCGAGCCGATCCTGCTCCCGTTTGCCGACGGCGAACCACGCACGCTCCAGAACGGGGTCGCGAAGTTCGGCGCCATCGGTCCGGCGGCGGCGCCCGGCGCCTACTCGTACAACAACGCGGGCTACAACACGCTCGGCGCGATCATCGAGGTGGCGTCCGGTCTGCCGCTCGAGACATTTCTGAAGACCCGGATCTACGACCCGCTCGGCATGGTCGATTCGCTCAATCACGAGAATCCGGCCGAGCTCGCGCGCATGGCGACCGTCTACCGCGGGCGCCGCGGCGCGGATGGCCGGGTGGTGTTGGTCCAGGGCTTCACGCCCGGCGATCCGCCGGACTTCCCGGTGATCCGCGCGTCGGGCGGTCTGATTTCCACGGCCGCCGACTACGCCCGATTCCTCGAGATGTACCGTCTCGGCGGCACGTACGCCGGCCACCGCGTGCTCCAGCTGACATCCGTTCGGGCGGCGACGACGCCGAGGGTGAAATCGGGCGCGGATGGGTCGTACGGCTATGGCTGGGTGGTCGCTGGTGACGGCACCTTCTCGCACGCGGGATCGGACGGCACGATGGCCTGGATCGACCCGCGCCGCGAGCTCATCGGCTTGGTGCTGACGCAGAGTCCCGGCGGCGACAACCCCACGGCCGCTTTCCGGAAGGCCGTGGAGGCCGCTATCGTCAAGTAACCTGTCGCCAGCACCTCAACACGGAGGACGCGGAGGTGCGGAGGGCACGGAGACATCTTGGGGGCAACCCTATGTCCCTCCGTGTGCTCCGTGCCTCAGTTCCTCCGTGTTGAGAGCTCTTTGGATTGCCGGCGCGATCGCCTCGGCCATGCGGCGGTAGCCGTCGATGTCCGGGTGGAGGCCGTCCGGCGACGCCGCCAGCCGATTGCCGTCGTCTGGCGCGGCCACCGCGTGCCGCGTATCCGCGAACGTCAGGTTCGGATCGCGCGCGGCCTCGGCCGCGATCCAGTCGTTGATGGCGCGCATCGTCGCGTTCGCGGCGTCTGTCGCGGTGTTGTACGGCACGATCGATCCGGCGACGACCGGCAGCGCCGCCCGCGCGGCGCGGTCGTACATCGTCCTGAGCGCGCGCGTGACGTGCCCGACCTCGCGGCCCTGATAGACGTCGTTCACGCCGGCGATGATCACGACGGCCGCCGGGTGGTGCGCGATCACGTCCCGTTCGAATCGCGCGGCGATCTCATCGCTCCGCTCGCCGTTGACGCCGTGGTTCAGCACGCGCCAGGTGGGCTCAACGTGCATCAGCCAATAGGCAAACTGACTGCGGACGTCGCCGCGCCCTTCAGGCGGCGCCTCGATCGACGACAAGAACAACGGCGTGCCCGCCGTCGTTGAGTCACCGAGGGCAACAATCACTTTCATCGTTCTCTCATTGCCCCATTGCCCCATTGCCCCATTGCCTCATTTCTTCATGCGCGCGGCGTTCGCTTCATTGGCGCGCATCACCCGGAGGATGTTGTGCCACGTCAGCTTGGCGATCTCGCCGTCCGTCCAGCCGCGGCGGATGAGCTCGGCAATGAGGGCTGGGTAGGTCGAGACGTCCTCGAGGCCGGCCACGACGCTCGTGATGCCGTCGAAGTCGCCGCCCAATCCCACGTGCTCGATCCCGGCCAGCTTCTTGATGTGATCGATGTGGTCGGCGACCTGCAGGAGCGACGCACGGGGCGCCGGGTTGGCCGCTCGCCAGACGTCGATCCCCTTGGTGACGGCCGCCGCGTCCGCGCCGGCGGTGGTCAGCCGCGCGCGCTCACTCGCTTCCCGGCGGTTGTAGTCGGCCACCGCCTGCGACACGAACCCGGGCACGAACGTCACCATCACGACCCCGCCATTTCTCGGCAACATCCGCAGGACGTCGTCCGGGACGTTGCGCGGCACGTCGGCCAGCGCCCGCGCCGAGGAGTGCGAGAAGATGACGGGCGCCGTGGCGATGCGAATCGCGTCGGCCATCGTCGCCGGCGAGGTGTGGCTGAGGTCGACCAGCATGCCGAGCCGGTTCATTTCCTGCACGATCTGCTCGCCGAGCGGCGAAAGTCCGTCCAGGACCGCCGTGTCCGTCGCCGAATCCGCCCACGGCGTGTTCAGGCTGTGGGTGAGCGTCATGTAGCGCGCGCCGAGTCGATGCATCATGCGCAGCGTGGCGAGCGATGAATTGATCGCGTGTCCGCCCTCCATGCCGATGAGCGACGCGAGGCGGCCCTGCTTGCGGCTCCGCTCGATGTCGTCGGCCGTCAGCGCGAGCGCCAGCCGGTCCGGGTAGCGCGCCACCATGCGATGGACGATGTCGATTTGCTCGAGCGCCTGGGTCACCGAGGCGGCGGGATCGCTGCCTGGCGGCGGCGACGGCACGTAGACAGACCAGAACTGCGCGCCCACGCCGCCCGCGGTCAGCCGCTCGAAGTCCGTCATGATCGTCGGCTGCGGCTGGCGCAAGTCGAGTTTCGCCAGGTCCATGCCCGCCTTCTGGCGCACTTCCCACGGGTAGTCGTTGTGTCCGTCGATGACCGGCGTCTCACGGAGCAGACGCCGCGCCTTGTCGACGGCCTGATCGCCCTG
>JANOGJ010000487.1:0-3196 GCA_031405995.1 Acidobacteriota bacterium | reverse complement strand
GGTGATCGGCCGTTCCCACAACTCGATCGATCCCCACGGCCGCCACAGGAAGTCGAGGGCGCCGACGAGGATGTCGTGGCGCGCCGGCATACACGGCAGCGATCCGGTGTAGTGCCGATCGAACCGGGTTGCGCGTCGGGAGAAGTCGACGAGGCCGATCGCATGATGGACATGGGCTTCTGGCCCGACGTGCGAAAGATCGCCGAAGCGATGCCGCCGTCCCACCTGCGACAGACGATGCTTTTTTCGGCGACGATGCCCGACGAAGTCATGCGGTTCGCCGACGCGCTGGCGCCGACGGCGGTGTTCGTGCAGGTGGGGTCGCGCCGCGGCCCGGCGCTGACGATCACGCACGAGGCGCGCATCCTGCCGGCGCGCGAGAAGACCGCGTTCCTGGCCAAGTACCTGCGGCGCACGAACGAGCCGGTGATCGTGTTCGTCAACACGAAGATCGGGACCGATCGGCTGGCGCGGCAACTCCGGTCGACCGGCCTCCGAGCCGAGGCGATTCACGCCGATCGATCGCAGGAAGACCGGACCGCCGCGATCGAGAGCTTCCGCGCGGGCCGGACCAAGATTCTGGTCGCGACCGACGTCGCGGCGCGCGGCCTGGATATCGACGACGTCGGCCTGATCGTGAACTACGAAGTGCCGTTCGGCCTCGACAGCTACGTGCACCGCGTCGGCCGCACCGGCCGTTACGACGCGAAGGGCCACGCGCTGACGCTCGTCGAACCCTCCGAGCGCGCCGACCTCGAGCTCATCGAGCGGACGTTCGGACTGAAGCTTCTCGCCGACTGACAACACCTCAACACGGAGGGCGCGGAGGAACGGAGGACCCGGAGGTCCTTTGGGCGCGTCACGTTGACAGGGATCCATTACAGGTCCAAATTAGTTCCATGCGGACCGTGACGCTTTCCGTGAATGTGCCCATGGATCTGGCGAAGTGGCTGCGCGATCGTGCCGCGCGGAATCATCGATCGCTGCAGGTCGAACTGCTCGCGATTCTGAGCGGGGCCGGTGAGGTGACGACCGTGTCGGACCTGGCGGCGCTCGTCGAGCGGCTGGGGCTCCGGATGCCTTCGGAGTCAGCTGCGATGATGCGCGCCGATCGTGATGCCCGTAGTCGCTGAGCCGCAGAGACCTCGAGAACCCTGAACCCTGAACCCTGAACCCTGAACCTGCTCTTCCCGGTACTGGCGCCGAGTGTCTTCCGTGCTATCGTCCCCCCCGATTCCCCACCTGTGCCCACCGTTTGGATGGAGGCTCTATGAAGGCTCGTTTCACCGTTCTCCGCAGCAGCCGCACCTGGCGCCTTGCGCTGGTCACGGTGCTCGCGCTTCTGCCGCTTTCGATCGCGGCCTGGCAGACCGCCCAGAAGACGCTGCCGCCCGGCGCGGCCGTCGCGCTGCCCTTCGAAGGCGCGGGCTGGCAGGACAACGTCCTGAAACACGAGGGCTACGTGATTCCGCCGCGGGAGCTGGCCGACGCCGTCCTCGCGCCGCGCGAGATGAACCTCACGCTCGGCAACCCGAGCCCCGATAAGAAGTGGTTCCTCGACGACATCAACGACGGTCCGGTGCCGATGACGCTCTTCGGCCGGCCCTTCGACGAGCTGGGCGGCGTGTTCATCGACTTCAAGGCGAACCGCCAACGCGCGCTGACGCGCCGCAATACGACCGGCTTCCAGATGATCTCGGCGGCGGACGGCTCGCGTAAAACGCTCGCCACGCCCGCCGGCGTGCGCGTGACCAACGCCCGCTGGACACCCGACAGCACGGGCGTCGCCTACATGACGCTCGGCGACGACGCGACCCATATCTGGATCACGGACCTCGCGACCAATAAGCCACGCCAGATCACCAAAGTCCCCTTCCTCGCGACCTTCGTGACGAACTTCGACTTCGTCAACAACGGCAAGACCATCGTCGGCGTCTTCGCGCCCGAGGGTCGCACGGCGCGGCCGCTGCCGCCCGCGGTGCCGTCGGGACCGGAAATCCGCCTGTCGCTGAGCGATGACCGCAATCGCCTCAGAACCTATCCGAGCCTGATGACGACGCCGTACGACTACCAGTTGCTCGAGTGGCACGCCACGAGCCAGATCGGCCTCGTGGACGTCGCGACGGGCGCGCTGGCGCGCTTCGGCGTGCCGGGGATGATCACGGCCGTCGACATGAACCCGACCGGCAAGCACGCGCGCGTGACGCGCATGAAGAAGCCGTTCTCGTACGACGTGCCGGTCGGCAGCTTCGGCGCGATCGAAGAAGTGTGGGACGCGACGGGCAAGGCGCTCGCGAAGGTCACCGAGCGGGAGCTCAACCTGGGCGTCCAGGACACGACGCCGGATCCGGCGCCGCCGGATCCGACGCAGCCCGGCACGACTCCGCAGCAGCCCGCGGCCGGCGGCGGTGGCGGCGGACGCGGCGGCGCGGCGGCCGACAACGGGAAGCGTGAGCTCACCTGGCGCACCGACGGGCAGGGCCTCACGTACCTCCAGCTCGAACCGCTGCCGCCGAGCCCAAACCGGGGCGGGGGCGCGAACCGTGGTGGCGGCGCGAACGCGGCCGCGCCGGCCCAGGCGGGTGCTGGCGGCGGACGCGGCGGCGGCGGTGGCGCGGCGGCAAATGCGCCGCCCCGCAAGGATCGCCTGATGCACTGGGCGCCGCCCTTCGGCGACGCTGATGCGAAGCTCCTCTACGAGAACCCGACGCGCATGACGGGCGGGCGCTTCTCGCCCGACGGGCAGATCCTCTTTTTCAGCGAGACCAACGCGACAGTCGCCATCTACCTCGCCGACCCGGCGCAGAAGTACACGATCGCGCGCACGGGCGGCGGCCGCGGCGGCGATCAGAACGCGACGCCTGATGCCACTCCGGCGCCGGCCGGCGGACAAGGCGCGGGCGGACGCGGGGCCGGTGACGGCCCGGGCACGCTCGTCGGCGTCACGGCCGGAGCCGGGGGCGGCGGCGGACGCGGCGGTGGTGGTGGAGGACGCGGCGGCGGCGGGGGCGGGGGCGGCGGCCCGGTCATGCTGTCGGCCGACGGCGCCAGCGTGTTCCTGCAGGGCTCGATCAGCGGCGGCCGCGGCGCCGCGGCGGTGCCGGCCCAAGCCATAATCGACAAGGTCAAAATAAATACCGGCGAGAAGACGCGCAAATTCGAGGGGGAGAACACGAACACGAACAACACGGCGACC
>JANOGJ010000463.1:0-2298 GCA_031405995.1 Acidobacteriota bacterium | reverse complement strand
ACGCCCACTCGGCCCCCGACCTCGTTTTCGCACCGTCACCGCCTCGATCGCCAGATCCGCCGTGCCGGTGCAGGCGTCGAGCACGCGCTCCCGCCCGGTGAGGCCGAGCTCGCGGACGGCCCGCCGGCGCCATCGGCGGTCGAGGCCGACGCTGAGGAGATGGTTGAGGGTGTCGTAGCGGCGCGCGATCGCGTCGAACATGCCGGCGATGCGCGCGGGCTCGCGCGACGTCGAGACCGTCACTCGCCCGTCCAGGGCGCGAACAGCCGCTGCTCGAAGCCGAGCGCGTTCAGGATCTTGCCCGCGACGAACGCGGCCAGGTCGTCGATCGACTTCGGCTGCTGGTAGAACGCCGGCATTGCCGGCAGAATCATCGCGCCCGCCTCGGCGCAGGCGACCATGTTGCGCAGCTGCGGCAGGCTCATCGGCGTCTCGCGCGGCACCAGCACGAGCCGGCGCTTCTCCTTCAGCATCACGTCCGCCGCCCGTTCGATCAGGCTTCGCGAGAGCCCGTGCGCCACGCCGGCCATCGTCTTCATCGAACACGGGACGACCACCATCGCTTCGCACCGGTGGCTGCCGCTCGCGAGCGTGGCGCCCATGTCGCGGTTGGCGTGGACGACGAACGTGCCGCGGCGCACGCCCTCGCCGTGGCGGGCGACGAGCAGATCGATGAGTTTGTCCACCTTCGCGTCCGGACCGAGCTCGTCCGCAAGCAGCCGACGACCGTAGTCGCTGAAGACAATCTCGAGGTGGCAGCCCTCCTCGAGCAGGGCCGCGATGGTGCGAATCGCGTAGATCACGCCACTGGCGCCCGTGACGCCGACGGCGATGGTGCGCCGAGCCGTGTCGCGTCCGGTCGTCATACGCTCATGACCAGTAGACGGACGCGGCCGTCGTGGCGAGGTAGAGGACACCGACCCAGCCGTTCATATCGAACGCGCGCTTGATCTGCGACAAATCGGCGGCACTGACGAGCGACTGCTCCCACCAGAGCAGCACGCCGACGGCGGCGACCCCGGCGGCGTAGATGCCGTTCAGTGCCGCCAGGCCGCCGACCATCGCGAGGAGGAGAACGGCGGCGGCGTGAAGCACGCGGGAGATCCGCAGCGCGGCCGCGATGCCGTACTTGACGGGGATCGATCGCAGGCCCTCCCGGCGGTCAACGTCGACATCCTGACAGGCATAGATGATGTCGAAGCCGGCGACCCAGCAGGCAATCGCGAGGCCGAGAAGCCACGGCTCGGCCGACGCCGGCCCGCCCGCCGCGATCCAGCCGCCGACCGGGGCCACGGCCATCGCAAGTCCGAGGTACGCCTGCGTGTAGGCCGTGTAGCGCTTGGCGAGCGAGTACCAGAACACGATCGCCAGCGCGACCGGCGAGAGCGCCAGGCAGAGCGGGCCGAGCATGGCCGCCGACAGGATGAACGCGATCGCCGACACGACGACGAAGATGCGCCCTTCGCGTTCGCTCATGCGCCCGCTGGGCAGCTCGCGCGCGGCGGTTCTCGGGTTGCGGGCGTCGAAGCCGGCGTCGACCAGGCGGTTGAAGCCGAGGGCGGCGCTCCGCGCGGTCACCATGCAGAGGGCAATCCAGATGACGCGCATCCAGTCGAGCGGGACGTAGCGGGTCGTCAGCACGGCGCCCACCAGCGCGAACGGCAGGGCAAACGCCGAGTGGCTGAAGCGGACAAATGAGGCGTAGGTCGCCAGGCGCGCAAGCATGTCAGTCCGCGGCCCATCGCACCGCCGATGGAGGAACGCCGCTGACCAGATATTCTTCCACATCGGTCACGCCGGCCGGCAGCGGGACGGCGATGAGCGAGGCGCGTTTCCCCGCCTCGATGCACCCGAAGTCAGCGCCAAATCCCAGCGCCAGGGCGCCCTGCCGGGTGGCGCTGAAGAGCAGCGCCGCCGCCGAGACGTCGGGGGCGATGCGCCGCATTTCCTCCAGTTCGTCGAACACGTTCAGCGTTGGCGCCGACGCCAGGCTGTCGGTGCCGACCGCGACCGGGACGCCCGTCGCATAGAAGTGCGACAGGCGCGGGAGGCCGACGCCGACCCAGACATTGCTGCGCGGGCACGTGACCACGGTCGCGCCCGCATGCCGGAGCCTCCCAAGGGCGTCGTCGGTCAGGTGCACCGCGTGGACGGCGAGCAGGCCCCGCTGGAGGTAGCCCAGGCGATGGATGTACTCGACCGGGTCACAGGCCGGGACGGGCCACTCGCCCGACCAGACGCCCAGTTCCTCGAGCGTGGCACGAATGGGGCCGCCGCCGGTCCTGAGGAACTCGATCT
>JANOGJ010000753.1:0-4649 GCA_031405995.1 Acidobacteriota bacterium | reverse complement strand
GGTAGATCGCGGCGAGCGCATCGAGGCGCTTCATCGAGGCCGTCTGGGCGCTCATGCCGGTTCCTTCCACATGAGGTCGCGGCAGAGCAACAGCGCCACGGGTTTGTTGGACGCGACGGCCAGCGTCTGCGCCTGCGCGATTCGCGACGCCACATGGTCCGGGTGATCCAGGCGCACGTACGGGATACGCAGCGTCTGTAGCATCGCTTCGGTGACGGCGCCTCCTTCGGTCTGCCACGGGTCGCGCTCGCCCATGTCGCCCCGGTGGCTCACCAGCATCAGCAACGGGATGCGATACAACTGCGCGCAGGAGACGATGCCGTTGATGGAGGCGAGGAAGCCGTGGTTCTGCATCAACATGGCGGACTTGACGCCGGCCAGATGCGCGCCGGCCGAGATGGCCACGCCTTCAGCGCGTCGTAGATCAGCCGCGAGTGGTCAACCGAGACAGGAGACACGACCCGGATCATACCTTTGGAGATGGCGGAGATGGCGGAGATGGCGGCGCCGGATTCTGCTAGGCTGAGCCCCGCCATGACCCTCACTGCCGGCACGCGCCTCGGCCCCTATGAAATCGTCGCGCCCCTCGGCGTCGGCGGAATGGGGGAGGTGTATCGCGCGCGCGACACCAAGCTCAACCGTGATGTGGCCATCAAAGTACTCCCTGAAGAGTTTGCGAGCGATGCCGATCGGCTCGCGCGGTTTACGCGCGAGGCGCAAGTCCTCGCGTCGCTCAACCACCCGAACATCGCGGCGATTTATGGAATAGAGGAGCGCGCCCTCGTGATGGAACTGGTCGGGGGGGAGGACCTGTCGCAGCACGTCACGCGTGGGCCGTTGGCGTTGTCGGACACGCTGGCGATCGCGAAGCAAATCGCCGATGCGCTTGAGACCGCGCACGAGGCGGGCATCGTCCATCGCGATTTAAAACCCGCCAACATCAAGGTCCGCCCCGACGGCACGGTCAAAGTACTGGACTTCGGCCTCGCCAAGGCGACGGACCGGACCCTGGACTCTGGACCCGGGACCCAGGACGCACAGAATTCACCCACCATGACGGCGAGGGCGACGCAGATGGGCATGATCATCGGCACGGCGGCGTATATGGCGCCGGAGCAGGCGAAAGGCAAAATCGTCGACAAACGCGCGGACATCTGGGCCTTTGGCGTGGTGCTCCACGAGATGCTGACCGGCCGCACGCTGTTTGCCGCCGACACGATCGCCGAAACGCTGGCGCGTGTGATCGAGCGTCAACCGGATCTCTCGGCACTCCCCGCGGAAACACCGGCTCGGCTACGAGCGCTGATCGCGCGTTGCCTTGAGCGCGATCCGAAGCGCCGGCTCCGCGACATTGGCGAAGCGCGGTTGATGCTCGAGTCGGCGACGCTCGCGGACCCTGTGCCGGCCTCGGCCCCGGCCGTCGCACCCCGGAGCCGATCCCTCGCGTGGGTTGGCATCACCGTCGCGGCCGCCGCGATCACCGGCGTCATCGTTTGGCAGGCGCGCGCCCCTCAGCCACAGCCTGAGGAACGGCTGGTCATGCTGCCGCCAACCGATGCTCCACCACAGGCCGTGAGCATTTCGCCGGATGCCAGCAGAGTCGCCATCCTTGCTGACGACAAAGTCTGGCTGCGGAAGTTCAGTGAATTCACCGCGACGGAGGTGGCCGGCAGTGAAGGCGCCAAGACCGTCTTTTGGTCGCCCGACGGCACACACCTCGGATTCCAGTCGCGGGCCCAGCTTTGGCGGGTGAGCGTCAGCGGCGGCGCGCCGATTGCCATCGGCCCTGTCGCACAGGACTTCACGGGTGCCGGTGGTGTCACGTGGCGCGCCAGCGGGAACATCGGATTCAACACCGGCACCTCGACGCTGATGGAAATGCCGTCGAGCGGTGGAGAGCCTTCCCGCGCGTTGTTCACGCTCGACCCCACACACGAAGTCGACGTACACGATGCCTCGGCGTTACCTGGTGATAAGGGCGTCTTGATGGTGCTGCATTCGACGACCGGCACCCGGACGATCGAGGTCTTTGATGGTACGGAACGCAAGACCGTGTTCACCAACAGCGGCACCGGCCGCATCTCCCGTCCCGTGTACGCACCGAGCGGCCATATTCTGTTCGACATGAGCGGCGGTGTGTGGGCCGTTCCTTTCTCTCTCGCGTCGCTTGCCACCACTGGCGATCCTGTGCTCGTGGCCGACGGCGCACGATGGCCCTCGGTCTCAAGTGACGGCACCATCGTCATGCTCTCGGGCACCGCCAGCACGGCAGTGCGGCCGATGTGGGTTGACGAGTCGGGGAAGGTGGGCGCCGCCATTACCGGGCAAAGGTCGGTCTCGCCGCGGATCTCGCCGGATGGACGGTCCGTGGCCGCCACGGTCGGATTCGGGGCAGACTCGGACATCTGGGTCTTCGACCTTGCACGAGGCAGCGAGCGACGCCTGACCTTTGAGCCCGGCGAGGATGCGTTTCCGACCTGGTCCCCCGATGGGAAGTTCATCATGTACCGTTGCGCAGAGGCCATGTGTGCCAGGCCCGCCGACGGCAGCGGTGCGCGAGTTGAACTCCTGGCGTGGAGTTCAGGTGTGGCCGTCGTGGCGCCTGACGGCCGGCGGCTGTTGTTGCAAGGCCCCCGCACCGAGGCCTCTGGTCTCTCTTACGTGGATATGGGTCCGATGGGACTGACGGCACCGATCACGGCCAAGCCCACGCAGTTCATCTCGGCGCGCGTGCCAGGCGTATTCGACCTTTCACCGGATGGCCGGTTTGTGGCGTACGAATCCAAGGATGGCGGGTCCGACGCGGTGTTCGTCACGCAGTTTCCAGATGGGCGCGGCAAGTGGGAGATTCCCGTGCGTCTGGCGACCGAACCGCGCTGGAGTGCGAATGGGGATCGCCTCTTTGTCCTCGACGAACTCGCGCGCCTGGTCGAAGTTCCGGTCGATCTCAAGGGCGCCTTCACGGCAGGAAAGCCCCAGATCCGGATTGCCGTGCCTGGCTTCGAGCGCGGTGCAGGGTTTGACCGGACGAAGGACGGCAAGTCATTCCTGATCCCGCTGCCGCCGTCGGCCACCGGCACCCATACGCGGGTGTTAGTGATCAAGAACTGGCTGAGATGACAACGATAGGAAACCGGCGCGATACCCGCGCCACGGGGCTAATCACATCGCGTGACGAGGACTTCCAACCTCGAGCCCGTCAGCTAACCCCGTCGGCGCATTGGAGGCCCCTCGTGTCGTTCCCCCGAATGATCGGAGCGTTCGTCGTTGTGTGTGTCTGCGCCATGCCCGTGGTGTGGTTCCTTGGTTCGTCCAACCCGGTCACGCCGGCCGGGTACGTCGGGTATCTCACGCGCGGCGCCGTGTTTGGCCAGTCTCGATTCCAGGGTGTGCAGCGCGGACCCACGTCTCCGGGGCGCAGCTGGCTGATCAACGTCACCAACGTGAGTGTCACGCCGTACACCTACACGGAGGACTTCGTCGCCGACGAAGCTGTCCTCAGCCGCGACAACTTGAAGATCGCGTTTCGTGTGCACACGGTGTGGCGGATCGACGAGGCGAAGGTTCCGCTGTTCATGGATCGGTTCAGCACGACCGTCACGCGCAACTCGACGGAAAGGGATCCGGACGCGATCGTGACGGTGGCCTACGGCAACTTCGTGCGCGAGCCCTTGCGAACGTTCGCGCGCGATGAAGTGCAGCGCCGGAACGGCATGGACGTCAAGGAAGCGTTCATTCCGATCGGTGAGGCGGTCCTTGGCCGCATTCGACAGTACGCGGACGCCAGTCCGTTCATCATCACCAGCGTGGTGGTCGGCAACGTGCAGTATCCGGCGGAGGTAGCCGACGCCGTCTCCAAGAAACTGGCGGCCACGCAGGAACTGCAGCGCATGGACACGGAGATCGAGATCGAGCGCAAGGCGCGCACCAAGCGCGAAGTGCAGGCGCAAGGCATCGCCAACTCGATGCAGATCATCCGCGGACAGCTGACGAGCCTCTACATCCAGCATGAAGCGATCGGCCGATAGTCCGTATTACGTGGGTGTTTCCCGAACATAGCGCCTTATCCGACGCTGGGGCAGATCACGTGGGCGCCGTAGGGCGCCACAGCCGCGCCGCGACGTTCTAGCGGCCGCCGTGCTCGGCCATCATCGGGTCGTCACGCACGGTGACCGTGCCCTCGAGCGTCTGCCCGTTGACGCGCAAGGTGACGCGGTAGGTGCCGGCGCCGGCCGTGCTGTTGCCGATGGGCGAGCCGAACAGCGGGCGCCCGGCCGCCTCGCCGTTGAAGTCGGTCACCAACTCCACGCGCACCTGATTGAGCGCGGCATCGGTGGAGGCGGCCGCAAGCGCCGTGCGCAGCCGGCCGAGCTGCTGGCGCCGGGTGGTGTCAGTCACGCGCCCGTCCAGAAACGCGATGGCGGCGTCGAGACGGGCCGCCATGGCGGCGCGTTCGGCGGCGGTGGTCGGGAACTGGAAGTTCCAGTGCGCGCGATTGATGCCGGCCTGCGCACCGCCGCCGCCCAGACGCACGGTCGCCACGCGGTCACCGG
This sequence comes from Acidobacteriota bacterium, assembly GCA_031405995.1. Lineage (GTDB taxonomy): Bacteria > Acidobacteriota > Vicinamibacteria > Vicinamibacterales > SCN-69-37 > JANOGJ01. The sequence continues at coordinate 96 of JANOGJ010000753.1, read as the reverse complement.
CAAACTCCGAGACGTCCAGCGTCACCGGGCCTTGGGGCGCCGCGCGAAGCCATAAATTGATCGAGGCGCCGGCGGGCGGATTGGCGCCGCGAAACA
>JANOGJ010000358.1:0-2488 GCA_031405995.1 Acidobacteriota bacterium | reverse complement strand
GACAAGTACCTTTGGATAATGAGCGAGGGCGGAGATAGCACAGTGGATGCCCGTCGGGTTTCGCGAGTTCGACGCGATGGCCGCCGGCGCTGCCGATGTCGCCGAACGTCGCCTTGACGAACTCGCCGGCGTTGCGCGAGTAGCCGAGGTTACGCACGCTGACGACGAGCTGCCCGCCGATGACTCCGGAGACAATGGTCCACTTCACGTTCTCGACCTGCAGCAGGAAGTCGGCCGTGTAGGGCACGAAGTCCTCGCGCGAGGTCTCGCCGAGATACGCGGACAGCACCTGATGGCGGAGCCGGCTCGACGCGAGTGCCCGCGTGACGTGCTCGAGCCGCTCGAGCGTGATCTCAGCGCCCTCCATCTTACGGATGAGCGCCGGATCGGCCAGCGGGTACAGGAAGGAAAACGCCTCGAGGTCCACACGGTTCGTCTGCCTGGCGAAGAACAGCGTGTCGGACTTAATCGCGTAGAGCATCGCCGTCGCGGTCCGCTCCGAGATGTTCACATCCACCGCGCGCAAGTGCTCGGTCAGGATCGTGCAGGTGGATCCGTAATCCGCGCGGATGTCCTTGAACACCGTGGTGTAACCGGGCTGCTCCGGGTGGTGATCGACGACGAGGTCCACGCGCGGCAGCAGGCCGCCGAAATAGTGGGGCTGGACGTCCACCGTGGCGATGCGGTCGAATCCGGCGAGCTCGTCGGGTGTGACCGTTTCGAGCTGGATGTCGAGCAAGTCCGCCATCCGCAGGTTTTCCGGCCGCGTGATGCCCTGCATCGCGCCGATGATGGCCGTCGTGCGCGTCCGGCGCAGCACGTTGCGCAGCGCAAGGCCGGCCGCGAGCGCGTCGGGGTCCGGCTCGTTGTGCAGCAGGATCAGGACGCGGTCGGCGTCGGCGAAATACCGCTGGTACTGCTGGACACGGGCCCGGGTGAGCGACCGGCCCAGCTCCGTCGTCAGGGCCGGCGACAGGAGTTCGGCGAGGTCGAGATGGGTGATCTCGGGGACGACCGCGCGCAGCTCGTCCTGGCCGCGCCGGTCCGGCTCGCCCGCGGCATGCAACACGTACAGCAGGCTTCCGCCCGCGTCGCGAATCGCCGTGACGACGCGCTTCAGGCCGCGGCGCCCGGTGTCCTCGACGATGACGCAGGTATTGGGGGAGAGGTCGGCGCGCAGGTACGAATCGACGCGCTTCGGATCAGCGACCGTGACGGGCACGCCGTCGTCGACTAAGCGTCGGGCGAGCGGGCGGCTCTCGACAAGAAAGTCGATATCGAACGCACCCGAGAGCACTCGGTGCAGGAGCCGGATGACGAGCTCGTCCTGGCAGACGGCCAGTGCGCGCACAGCCTCTGATTATAGAATAGCCACACGATGCGCCGCTCGCATTCGCGCGCCTGGCCCGTGGCGCTCGCGGTCTGTGTGGCGGTCCATACCGCGGCGGGCGCGCAAGGCCAGGCCCCCCAGTTTCGCGCCTCGGTGTCGCTCGTGCGGCTGCCGGTCGTCGTCACGGCCCGCGACGGCCAGATCGTCCGCGGCCTCACGGCGGGGGATTTCCAGGTGATCGAGGACGGCCGGCCGCAGGCCATCTCCCATTTCATCGAGGGCGCCTCCGGTGAGGAGTTGCCGCTGCACCTTGGCCTGGTTCTCGACGGCAGCGAGAGCATGGAGCGCGATCTGCGCGAGGCGGCCAATGCGGCCGTGCGGTTCGTGGAGGCGCTCGAGGAGGCCGTTGACGTCACGTTCCTGGACTTCGACACGGCCGTGAACATCGGCCGCTTCACGCCCCCCAGCTACTGGCGCCTGTTCGAGCGGATCCGCGAGCGCAAGGCGGGCGGCGGCACGTCGCTGTACGACGCCATCGGCACGTACATCGAGGCGTCGCTCGGCCGGCCAGGCCAGCATGTGCTCTTGCTCTATACGGACGGCGGGGACAGCACCAGCCGGATGTCGTTCGGCAAGCTGGTGGATCTGCTGCGCCTCGGCAGCGTGATGGTCTACGCCGTGGGCTACCTCGAACACCAGAGCGGCTCGTCCCGGGCGCCCCAGCAGATGCGCATCAGCCAGATCGCGCACGAGGCCGGCGGGGAGGCGTTCTTCCCGACGTCGCCCGCCGAGATCCATCAGGTCTACGCCAAGATCCTCGACGAGCTGGCGTCCCGGTACACCCTCGGCTACGTCCCGTCCAACCCCAAGCCCGCCGGGAAGTTCCGGCGCGTCGAGGTCAAGCTCGCGCGCCCCGACCTCAAGGGCGCCAGGGTCCGGACGCGCTCGGGTTATCTTCCCGTCGCGGCCGGCGCCGGCCGGTAGCCGGCGCCCTTTTCAGAGGCCATGGCGGATCGTTTCCTCCTCGAGACCGACTTCGATCTGCGCGGCGACCAGCCGCGCGCGATCGAGCAGATCGTCGAAGGCCTGGGCCGGGGCGACCACGCCCAGGTGCTGCTCGGCGTGACGGGCTCCGGCAAGACGTTCACGATGGCGCAG
>JANOGJ010000349.1:0-4284 GCA_031405995.1 Acidobacteriota bacterium | reverse complement strand
TGAAGGTGCCACAAAAAACGAGTCCCGACCTCGTTTTCCTCGCCCGTCTCGGTTATCGTTGTTGGATTAAGGTGCAGCAGACATGACACGTATGACGACCGCATTCGCGATTTGTGCCCTCGTGCTGGCCGGGAGCGCCGCCGCGCAGACGCCACCCCCGACCACGCCACCGCCGACCCAGAACCCGCCGCCGGCCACCCAGCAGGCGCCGCCGCCGGCCGGTCAGAAGCCGCCCGCGATCGCCCCGACGGCCAAGCCCGTGGTGCCGTTCCCGGCCGACGCCAAGATCGGCTTCATCGACATGCAGCGGCTCGTCAACGAGTCGGCCCCCGGCAAGCGGGGCCAGGCGGCGATGAAGACCCTCGTCGACAGGCTGAGCTCGGAGCTCGCGACGAAGAACAAGGAAATCCAGGCGCTGCAGGACAAGATGAAGACGCAGCAGAACGTGGTTTCCGAGGCCGTCTACAACGCCATGGTGCGTGACCTCGAGCGTAAGAACCGCGAAGCCCAGACCATGTCGGAGAGCGCGCAGATCGAGCGCGACCAGCTGCAGGCGGACCTCATCCAGGAGTTCTCGCAGAAGGTCCAGCCCATCGTCGAAGCGGTCCGCAACGAACGCGGCCTCTGGGCCGTGTGGGTCCTCAGCAGCGAGTCCGGCATCTACGCGGTGCACACGGGCCTCGACCTGACGGCCGACGTGTTGAAGCGGCTCGACACCATTAAGTAGCGGGCGCCGCGCCGGCCCCATGCACATCCTGCCCGTCCTCGAGCGACTGACGTACCGCTATCCGTCAGTGCTCGTGGACGCGGTGACGCACCACGAGCCCGGCCGCCGCATCGTGGCGGTGAAGAACGTCACGGTCAACGAGGAGTTCTTCCAGGGGCATTTTCCGGGGACGCCGCTCATGCCGGGCGTCCTGATGATCGAATCGCTCGCGCAGGTCGCGTCGCTCCTGCTGCTCTCGGGCGGCCCGGGCGACGCCCCCGAGACGTGCACGTGGCTGCGTGGCGTGGACAACGCCAAGTTCCGGCGGCAGGTCGTGCCGGGAGACCGGCTCGAGTTCGAGGTGACGGTGGGCCGGCGGCGCGGGCGCGTGGCGCACGCGGCCGCCACCGCGTCGGTCGACGGCCAGATCGTCGCGGAGGCCGACCTCGTCATGGCGGTGATGGGGCGCAACGCGGAGTCGTCGGCGCTGGCCGACGCCGCGAACCTGCCCGCGCTCATCCATCCGACGGCCATCGTGCATCCGGACGCGGTGATTGGCGACGGCACGATGATCGGGCCGTTCGCCACGATCGGCCCGCACGTGCGGATCGGGCGCGACTGCCGGGTCGGCACCTCGTCGGTCATCGACGGCTGGACCGAGATCGGGGACCACACGACGATCGCGCCGCTCGCGTCGATCGGGCTCTCGCCGCAGGACCTGAAGTACCGGGGCGAGAAGACGCGCCTCGTCATCGGCAAGCACAACGTCTTTCGCGAGTTCGTCACGATCCATCGCGGGACGGCGGGCGGCGGCGGCCTCACGTCGATCGGCGACCACAATCTCTTCATGGCCTACGCGCACGTCGCGCACGACTGCCACGTCGGCAACTACACGATCTTCGGCAACGGGGCGACGCTCGGCGGGCACGTCACGGTCGAGGACTACGCGACGATCAGCGCCTATTCTGGCGTGCATCAGTTCTGCCGCGTGGGTCAGCACGCGTTCGTCGGCGGGTATACGGTCGTCACGCGCGACGCGCTGCCGTTCGCCAAGACGGTCGGCAACCGTGCGAGGATTTATGGCGTGAATTCGATTGGCCTGGCGCGCCGCGGCTTCTCGCCGGAGCTCATCGGCCAGCTCCGCCGCGCCTACCGGCAGCTGGTCCAGCACAACACGAGCCGTGCCCTCGAGGTCATCGAGAAGGACCCGACCCTCGGCGCTCCGGAAGTGCGGTACCTCGTCAACTTCATCACCTCGGCTCGGCGTGGCGTGATCCTCCGCCGGCCGTCGCGGCGCCTGGACGACTCCCTCGACGTCGAGTAGGGCGTGTCGATAGGACTCATTGCGGGCAACGGATCGTTTCCCCTGCTCGTGCTGCGCGCCGCGCGCCAGCTCGGGCACGAGGTCACGGTCGTCGCGGTCGAGGGCGAGGCGTCCGCCGAAATTGATCGGCTGGCCGGCGAACTCGGGGGCGCGACCGTCACCTGGGTCGACCTCGGCCAGCTCGGCAAGTGCCTTGCGACGTTCCTGGCCGCGGGCGTCACGCGCGCCGTCATGGCCGGGCAGGTCAAGCACGTCAAGTTGTTCGGCGGCGTCATGCCCGATCCGACGCTCGCCGCGGCGCTCTCGCGCCTCGGATCCCAGAACACCGACTCGCTCATCGCGGCCGTCGCGGGAGTGCTCGACGCCAAGGGCATCACGCTCATGGACTCGACGGCGCTGCTCTCCGATCTGCTCGCGCGCCCCGGTGTCCTCACCGACGCCAAGCCGACCGCCGCCATGAAGGCGGACTTCGAGTTCGGGTACGCCGCCGCGGATGCGCTGGCCGGCATCGACGTCGGCCAGACCATCGTCGTCAAGGATCGCGCCGTGGTCGCGGTCGAGGCGATGGAGGGCACCGATGAGACGATCATCCGCGCGGGCGGGCTCGCGGGCCCAGGCACCCGCGTCGTGAAGGTCGCCAAGCCGGCGCAGGACATGCGCTTCGACGTCCCGGTCGTCGGCGTGCAGACGATCCGCACGATGATGGACGCCGGAGCGGACGGTCTGTCGATCGACGCCGGCCGGACGCTCGTGCTCGACGGCGACGCGTTCGTGCGCGCGGCCAACGCGGCCGGCGTCGTCGTCGTCGCCCGAGGACGGCCGTGAGACCCCTGCGCGCCGCCGTCGTCGGGGTGGGCCATCTGGGGCGCCATCATGTGCGGATTCTGGCGGGCCTGCCCGGCGTGGACTTCGTGGCGGCGGTCGACTTGATGATCGACCGAGCCAGGGCCGCCGTCGAGGGCACCCGCGCGCGCGCGCTGACGGACGCCGGCGAATTGGTCGGGCTGGTCGATGCCGTCGTCGTGGCCGTGCCGACGGTCGATCACCTGGCGGTCGCCGGGCCGTTTCTCGAGCGCGGCGTGCACGTGCTCGTCGAGAAGCCCATGGCGCCGACGCTCGCGGATGCCGACGCGCTGCTCGCTCTGGCGGCCAGGTCCGGCGCGACATTGGCGGTGGGGCACACCGAGCGCTTCAACCCGGCGGTCCAGGCGGCGATGCCCATTCTGCGGACGCCGCGCTTCATCGAGGTCCACCGGCTGAGCGGGTTTCCCGAGCGCAGCCTCGACATCGACGTCGTCTTCGACGTCATGATCCACGACCTCGACCTCATCCTGGCGATCGACCGGACCGAGGTGGTGAGCGTGGATGCCATCGGCGTGCCGGTGCTGACGCCCAAGGTCGACATCGCCAATGCGCGCGTGAAGTTCGCGTCCGGCTGCGTGGCCAACGTGACCGCCAGCCGCATCAGCCGGGACCCGGTGCGCAAGGTCCGCTTCTTCCAGCCGGACATGTACGTCTCGGTCGACTACGCCGCGCAGGAGCTGGAGGCGTACCGGCTCGTCCCGCGCCCGGGCGAGCGCCCCGCCATCGAGGGCGGGCCGATTCCGGTCGAGCGCGACGAGCCGCTCCGCCGCGAGTTGGCGGACTTCGTCGAGGCGATTCGCGAGGGACGGCCGCCCCTGGTGACGGGCGCGGACGGCCGGCGGGCGCTCGCGCTCGCCGCGCGCGTCGCGGACGCGATTGGGTAAGATCGCCACCGATGTTCACTGACATCAACGCGTTCATCACTGAGTTGGATCGCCGGAAGGAACTGGCGCGGATCGCCGATCCGGTCAGCCCCAATCTGGAGATCGCTGCCGTCATAGACCGCGTCTGCAAGTCGCCCGGCGGTGGTCCGGCGCTGCTGTTCGAGAAACCCGCCTCCGCCACGGCTTCGGCGGGGTTCGACATGCCTGTCGCGGCGAACCTGTTCGGCTCGATGTCCCGCATCTGTCTCGCGCTCGGCGTCGAGACGCTCGACGATCTGGCGAAGGAGATCGAGGAGTTGACGACGCCGCCGCAGCCGCGCGGCTTCATGGACGCGCTGAAGCTGATGCCGCTCGTCAGCCGCCTCTCCGACCTGATGCCGAAGACGGTGAAGGACGCGCCGTGCCAGGAACTCGTGAAGATGGACGGCGGCCTCGACGAGCTGCCGATCCTGACGTGCTGGCCCGACGACGGCGGTCCGTTCATCACGCTGCCGCTCGTCATCACC
>JANOGJ010000342.1:0-2111 GCA_031405995.1 Acidobacteriota bacterium | reverse complement strand
TCGGCAAGGACACCTTCGAGGATATCTATGCGTTGCCCCTCGACGGCGGCAAGCCTGGAAAACCGTTCCCGGTCGTGCAAGGGCAGTATCGGAAGGACGAGCCGCAGTTTTCGAAGGACGGGAAGTGGCTGGCGTACACGTCGGATGAGAATGTGTCCGGCAGATTCGAGGTGTACGTCATCTCGTTTCCGGCAGGCGATCTGAAGCAGCAGATTTCCACCGATGGCGGCGGCCAGCCCCGCTGGAGTTGGGATAGCAGGCAGATCCACTACCGGACGCTTGACAACCGGTTCATGTCGGTGGACCTGAAGCTCGGCGCCACGATCGAACACGCGGTTCCGCGTGCGATGAGCATGGCCACGTCGAACAACCCGACGGCCGGCGATGCGACGCGGCACATGTGGTCGATTGCGTCCGACGGCCGCATTCTCCTGAGAGTGCCGCCCGGATCGGGAGCGGTCGGGGGCGGAGCCCTGGCGCCCGTACTGAACCGGTCGTTCACGCGGGCGGGTCGGGGCGGCCGGGCGCCGGCCGCCCGAGGCCCTGTGTCGAGTGGCCTCACCGCGATCCTTCACTGGACCTCGGCGTTGCCGAAGGCAGGGAAATGAGCGCCCTCGCCGCAGGCGCGCGCCTCGGGCCGTACGAGATCGTCAGCGCCATTGGTGCTGGCGGCATGGGCGAGGTCTACAAAGCCCGCGACACGCGCCTCGACCGCATCGTTGCCATCAAGGTCCTGCCGCCCGAATGGGCCAACGATCCCACGAGCAAGGAACGCTTCGATCGCGAAGCGAAGACCATCGCATCGCTGAAGCATCCGCACATCTGCGTGTTGCACGACGTGGGCCGCCTTCGCGCTGAAGGCGCTTCGGCGGGCCAGGGCGAGGAGGTCGATTTCCTCGTCATGGAGTATCTCGAAGGCGAGACGCTCACGGATCGATTGGCGCGTGGTCCGCTGCCGCTCCAGGAAGCGCTGGGTGTGGCCATTGCCATCGGCGATGCGCTCGACAAGGCCCATCGTCAGGGCGTCATCCATCGCGACCTCAAGCCGTCGAATGTCATGTTGACCGCGGCCGGCCCAAAGCTGCTGGACTTCGGCCTGGCGAAATCCCAGGCGGCGCTGCCCGCGGCCACATCCGTGACTTTGCCCGGCATGATCCTCGGCACCATGCAGTACATGGCGCCGGAACAACTGGACGGCGTCGAGGCCGACCGGCGGACCGATATTTTCTCCTTCGGTGTCCTCGTTCACGAGATGGTCACCGGCAAGAAAGCGTTCGAGGGCAAGAGCCAGGTGCTCTTGATCTCGGCCATCGCCACGGCGTCGCCGCCGCCGCTGTCGCTCGTCCAGCCGGAGACGCCGGCGGCGCTCGACGATCTCGTGAAGACGTGCCTGGAAAAGGACCCGGCGGATCGCTGGCAGGACGCGCGCGATGTGGTCGCCGAGCTGCGATGGATTGCCGAGGGCGGCGCCGACTCCGATCTCGGCGGGTCGGCGGGCAAGGCTGGCCGGGCGACGCGTGCCTGGCTCCGGCGCGCCGCCCAGATCGCAGGAGCGGCGGCCGTCATCGTCCTCTTGTGGCCCGCCTATCTCTACGTGCAGGGTCCGCCGGCGCCTGAGGAAGTGCGGTTCCGCGTCCCGCGCAACTTGACGGCGCAGCCGGACGAAACGCAGGGGGGCAACAGCGGCAGCGGAGGCGCCGCGACGTTCAGCCGGTCCGACAGCGCGATTTCACCGGACGGCCGAATGATCGTGTTCGCGGCCCGGCCGACCCCGGGCGACACAGTCGTTCTCTACGCGCGGCCGGTCGATGCGGTGGCACCGCAGCGGCTGGCCGGGACGGACGACGCGAGCCGGCCGTTCTGGTCTCCGGACAGCCTCTCGATTGGGTTCGTGAGCAAGGGCAAGCTGAAGAAAGTGCTGGCCGCCGGTGGCCGGCCGCAGGATCTCTGCGACGCCCCCGGGTTCGCCGGCGGCACATGGAACCGTGAAGGCACCATCCTGTTCGGCTCCGCCTCGGGCGTCTTCAAGGTGTCGGAGGAAGGTGGAACGCCGGTGGAGATCACCGCCATCGATCAGACAGAGAGCGGGCACCTCTGGCCGCGCTTTCTGC
>JANOGJ010000321.1:0-2256 GCA_031405995.1 Acidobacteriota bacterium | reverse complement strand
TGGCCTGCAATACCGCAAACGAGTTCTTGACCCGGTGCGCCAGCTCGCGCGTCAGCGTCTTCTGGCGGGCCTCCCATTCCAGGCGCTCGCTGAGGTCATGGATGACAATGGAAACGGCGATAACTTTCCCATCGGGTGACTTTATCGGCGTCTTGGCGACGGAAACATTCACCAATGTGCCATCCGTGCGCGTTCGTTGTGTTTGAATGGGCTGAATGCTTTCGCCAGCCGCCACGCGCGCCAGAAAATCGAGCTGTTCGGCGTGCCGGGAGGCTGGCGCCACCGAGCTGCTGCGCGCGCGCGACGAGGCGGAGCGGCAGGAGCTCTGGCGCGTGCGCCGCGAGCTGTCGCCGTCGCTCAAGATGATCACGCCGCTGAAGTTCAACCACGACGTCGTCGTGCCGAAGGCGAGGGTGCCGGAGCTCTTCCGGCTGGTAGACGACTTGAAGGCGCGATTCAACCTGCGCATCCCGTGCTTCGGCCACGTCGGCGACGGCAACATCCACGTCAACGTCATGGTCACGCCTGGTGACGAAGACGAGGTGCGCCGCGCGCACGAGGCCGAGGAGGCGCTCTTCCGCGGCGTCGTCGCGCTCGAAGGGTCGATCAGCGGGGAGCACGGCATCGGCTTCGTCAAGGCGAAGTATCTCGGCATCGAGTTGAGCCAAGAGACGATCGCGCTCATGAAGCGAATCAAGCTCGCGTTCGATCCGCACGGGATTCTCAATCCGGGGAAGGTGTTCCCAGAGTAGGGCGGGTTCATGGTTCACGGTTCAGGGTTCAAGAGGTTCAGGGTTCTCCTGGGGGCCGTAGGGCAGTCCGGGTTGTGGACCGCCGCCGTTCTCACAGCTGGACTCAGCGCTGCTCAAGCGCCGTCCCAGAAACCCGTCATCGTCGTTCTTGAAACCGAGAAGGGCGTGATCGAAATCGAGGTCGACGTTGCGCGCGCGCCGGGGACGTCGGCGAACTTCCTGAAGTACGTGGACGGCGGCTACTACAACGGCGGCGAGTTTCACCGGACGGTACGGCCGGACACCGAATCGCGGACGGACTTTCCAATTCAGGTGATTCAAGCGCGGCGGGCGAGAGGCGAGGGCGTCCCGCCGGGGTTTCCGCAGATTCCGCTCGAGCGCACCAGCATCACCGGCATCAAGCACGTGAGCGGCGTGATCTCGATGGCGCGGGCGGGAGCCGACAGCGCGACGAGCGACTTCTTCATCTGCATCGGCGACCAGCCGGAGCTGGACTTCGCGGGAAAGCGAAACGCGGACGGGCAGGGGTTCGGCGCGTTCGGGCGCCTGGTGCGCGGGATGGACGTCGTGAAGGCGATTCAGGCGTCACCGGTGGCTCCGGCCGTCGGCCGAGGCGGCGCGCCGCCGCCGCTCGCGAACTCGCAAAACTTGCAGCCGCCGGTCAAGATTCTGAAGGCCTATCGCAAGTAGACCCCTGTATTGAGTTATTGAGTCATCGGGTTATCGGGTGATTGGCGTCGCGCCGGGTCTATAATGCCAATCGCCGAAGCATTATGACGCCCGTCTCCCGTCCGCCCCTCCTTGGTGAAGTGGAGCAGCTCGTGCTCCTGGCCGTTCTGCGTCTCGGGGATGAGGCGTACGCGGTGCCGATTCGGGCGCTCATCGCGCGCGAGGCCGGCGTGCATCTTTCACGCGGAACCATCTACGTCACGCTCGAGCGGCTGGAGCGCAAGGGGTACGTCACGTCCTGGTTTTCGGACCCTCAGGCCGTCCGAGGCGGGAAGGCGCGGCGGTTCTTCCGGCTGAGGCCGCAGGGCCTGGCCGCGGTGCGGGCCGCGAAGGGCGCGGTGGATCGGCTGGCAGCGGGCACGGCCGCGGCGACACGACTGGTTGGGCGGAAGGCATGACCGGGTGGCTCTTCCGCGCCGCGCTCCGGCTGGTGCCCGCATCCTGGCGCGCGTCGGTCCGCGCCGACATCGAGGAAGACGGGCGCGCCCAGAGGCGCGGCGATGTCTGGAGAGCGTGGCACGCCGTTCGCGTGGCGACACGGTGGCGGTGGAGTTTCGGGGGAGGCGCGATGTTGACCGACCTGCGATACGTCGTCCGATCGCTGCTCGCGGCCAAGTGGTTCACTGCCGCAGCCGTGATCACGTTCGCCCTTGGCATCGGCGTCAACATCGCCGTGTTCTCGGCGATCGATCGGTTGTTCTTTCGACCGCTTCCCTATGCGAATCCAGCAGCGCTCGTGCTGCTGCGATGGTGCGATCCAAAGACCGGCGAGTGC
>JANOGJ010000318.1:0-2325 GCA_031405995.1 Acidobacteriota bacterium | reverse complement strand
TGGATGATGTCCGGCCGGAGGAGGCTCAGGGCGTACGAGAACGAGGTGAACCAGAAGCCCGGCCGCAGCTCCTCCGTGATCGCCGCGCCGCCGACGATGGGCCGGCGCTCCAGGACCAGGGTCCGGAGGCCGCCCTTCGCGAGGTAGGCCGCGTTCGTCAGGCCGTTGTGGCCCGCGCCGATCACAATCGCGTCGTACTTCTTCGGCATCCGACAAGCATTCTAGTCGGGTACGCCGGGTACGGCAGGTACGCCGGGTACGGCAGGTACGCCGGGTACGCCAGGTACGACGAACCTGATGCTTGTCAACCTTGTTCAATAGGAAGAGCGTAGGATGGTGCCGATGACACTCTCCAGCGTCCTGATCTACGTCGGCACCATCGGCATTACTATTGCGGTTGCAGCTGTGCTGCATCGCGCGCTCCGGCGCGGTTCGCGGCGCTTCAGCGCTGTCGCCCTGGCTGTCGTCCTTGGAGTACTGGCGGTCGCGGTCGTCATCGCAAGCCGCTGACTCTCAAAGGCGCCCCTTCCATTCAAAAAAAGTAGATAGCGTCAGAAGGTTCCTCGTACCCGGCGTACCTGGCGTACGAGGCGTACCCGGCGTACTGAAGCTCTTATAATCGTTTCGTGCCCGCCCCGACACCTTTTCACGATCGCACGTTCCCGCTCTGCGAGAGCCTGAACTACCGCGACTGGGCCGGCTACTACGCGCCGAGCTCCTACGAACCGCTGCACGAGCACGAGTACAACGCGATCCGCAACGCGACGGCGCTCATCGACGTCTCGCCGCTCTTCAAGTACATCCTGCGCGGACCGGGCGCCGAGGCGCTCGTCAATCGCGTGATCACGCGCGACGCCGCGCGGCTGCAGCCCGGGCAGGTGATCTACACGCCCTGGTGCAACGAGACAGGCCAGGTCATCGACGACGGGACGGTGAGCCGGCTGGCGGAGGACGCCTTTCGCTGGACCGCCGCGGACCCGAACCTGCGGTGGATCTCGCAACAGGCCGCCGGACTCGACGTGCAGGTCGACGACGTCTCGGAGCAGGTCGCGGCGCTGGCGCTGCAGGGCCCGACCGCCGGCGCTCTTCTGCGCGACGTCGCCGAGGCGGACATCGACGGCCTGAAATACTTTCGCGTCACGACCGGACGCATCGCCGGCAAGCCGGTCGAGATTTCCCGGACCGGCTACACGGGCGACCTCGGGTACGAGATCTGGATCAAAGCCGCCGACGCTGGTCCCGTGTGGGACGCCATCGTCCGCTCGGGGCAGTCGTTCGGCTTGCGGCCGACGGGGTTGCTCGCGCTGGACGTCGCGCGGATCGAGGCCGGACTGCTGCTTACGGACGTGGACTTCTTCGGCGCGCGCAAGGCGCTGACAAATTCGCAGCTCTACTCGCCGTTCGAGATGGGGCTGGATCGCCTCGTCGATCTGGATAAAGAGACGTTCATCGGCAAGGCCGCGCTGCTGGCGGAGAAGGCGCGGGGCACCGCGCGGCGGATCGTCGGCGTCGCGATTGACTGGCCGGACGTCGAGAAACTGTACGACGCCGTTGGCCTGCCGCCGCTCGCGGTCGCGACGGCTTCGCGCGTCGCCGTGCCGGTGTTTGCGGGATCGCGTCAGGTCGGCCGCCTGACGTCGTCCACCTGGTCGCCGATCCTGAAACAGATGATCGGGCTGGCGACGGTTGAGGCCGGATTCACAGGTCCGGAGACCCGGATCGAAGTGGAGCACACGGTGGACGCCGTGCGCCACCGCGTGGGCGCCCGCGTCGTCCCGACGCCGTTCTTCAATCCGAAGCGGAAGACCCTCACGCCGCCGGCGTAGGGGCATGCACCCATGGAGGCCGGGTTTCCGAAATGGAGGCCGGGTCTTTAGACCCGGCTGGGCGCCTCTGCCCGCCGTCAAAATGGGCGAGAATCGCCTTCTACAACATGGCGTCCGTCCTGAGGATCGAGTCGTCGCGCGTGCCGCGCTACCTGGCGTGGGACACGCTGTTCGTGGCGCTGTCGGCCGTCCACGGCGGCGTGCTGTTGCTGGCGCCCATCGCTCCCGTCATCGCGGTTGGCCTTTGGTGGAACGCCAACACCATCTCCCACAACTTCATCCATCGTCCGTTCTTCCGCCATCGCGCGGCGAACCGGCTGTATTCGGCGTACCTTACGCTGCTGCTCGGCTTTCCGCAGACGCTCTGGCGCGAACGGCACCTGCGGCATCACGGGGAAACTGCGATGTTGCGGCGGCCCCTCGACTTCGCTCGGGGCAGGCGCGCGTCATGGGTCTCTGAACTCCTCCTCCTCATCATTCTCTGGACGTTGCTCGCGGT
>JANOGJ010000268.1:0-3232 GCA_031405995.1 Acidobacteriota bacterium | reverse complement strand
GACACGCTTTGGCGACGCACTGCACTTGTGGGTCGACATCTGCCTGTGTTCATCGACGACGCACGGGCATTGCGCCCTGTTCGACGCGCGGGGCCGCATCGATCTTGATTCGACGCTCGACGCCCTCTCGCAGCAGGCGGTCGAGGCGGCCAGCGCCGGCGCTGACGGCGTGAGCCCAAGCGACATGATGGATGGCCGGACGGCCCACATCCGCGTGGCGCTCGACGCCGCGGGGCACGAACGCGTGCCGATCATGAGCTACAGCACGAAGTTCTCGAGCCAGTTCTACGGCCCGTTCCGGGCCGCGGCGGACTCCGCCCCGCAGTTCGGCAATCGTCGCCACTACCAGATCGACGTGCGTTCTCGGCGCGACGCCATCGCATCGAGCCTCCGCTGCGCTGATGAAGGTGCGGACCTGCTCATGGTGAAGCCGGCCATGACGTCCCTGGATTTGATCGGGCCAATCGGCGACAGGACGGGCAAGGGCGTCGGCGCGTACCACGTGAGCGGCGAGTTCGCCAGCCTGATTGCCCTGGCCGAGCGTGGGTTCGCGGATTTCGATCTCGCCTATGCCGAGACGCTGCATGTGCTGCGGCGCGCGGGCGCGGCCTACATCATCACCTACGGCGCGCGACGCGCGCGCGCCATCGGACTCGCATGAGCGACCAGACCCTCGACCAGTCGCTGTACGGCCGCGCGCTGGCCACGGCGCCCGGCGGCGTCCACAGTCCGGTGCGCGCCTTCAAGAGCGTCGGCGGCACACCGGTGTTCTTCACGTCCGGTGCGGGCGCGCGGTTGACTGACGTCTCGGGCCGGCAATACATCGACTTCTGCCTGAGCTTCGGCCCGCTGATCCTCGGCCATCGCGATCGGGCCGTGGCCGAAGCCGTGCACCGCGCCGTGGACGACGGCTGGACGTTCGGCGCGTGCGAGCCGTACTCCCTCGCGCTGGCGGAATGGATTCTCGCGCGCGTGCCGTGGGTCCAACGGCTTCGTTTCGTGTCCTCAGGCACCGAAGCCGTGATGTCCGCGCTCCGCGTGGCGCGCGCCGCGACCGGACGGTCTAAGATTCTCAAGTTCGAGGGGTGCTACCACGGCCACGCCGACGGCTTGCTCGTCCAGGCCGGCAGCGGACTCGCGGGTCCGACGGCCGCATCGAGCGCCGGCATTCCACGCGGCACTCTTGAACACACGATCGTCGCCGCGCTCGACGTCGAGGCGGGGATCGACGCGGCGTTTGCCGCCGCGAAAGGCGATCTCGCCGCCGTCATCATCGAGCCCGTGCCCGCCAACTACGGCCTGCTGCCGCAGCGCCAGGCCTGGCTCGAACACCTCGCCGCTCGCTGCCGCGCCGAAGGCGCGCTGTTCGTGCTCGACGAAGTCATCACCGGCTTTCGCAGCGGGCTGACCGGCGCCGCGGGCACATTCGACTTGCAACCCGATCTCGTCTGCTACGGCAAGATCATCGGTGGCGGCTTTCCGGTGGGCATGTACGGCGGCCGGGCGGACCTGCTGGATCTCGTCGCGCCGTCCGGCCCGGTCTATCAGGCCGGAACACTGGCTGCAAATCCCGTCGGGATGCGCGCAGGCCTCGCCACCCTCGATCAGATGGTGGAGCGCGACGGCTGGAACACGCTCGCTGGCCGCACGGAGAACTTCACGGCGTCGCTCGAGAGCCGCTTCCGCGACGCACACCTTGACCTGGACGTCGTCCGGCACGCGTCGATCTTCTGGATCCGCCGCCGCACCGACACGCCCGTTCGCACGCCCGATCGCATTCCCGCAGCACAGGCCGAGTGGTACGCGCGCTACTTCCACGCCGCGCTTGCACGCGGCGTCTACCTGCCGCCCTCGTCCTACGAGGTCTGCTTCACCTCGATGGCCCATGACGAGACGGTGCTCCGAGAAGCGGCTGACATCCTCGTCGACGCCGCGGTGGCCGTGGGATGACCAATCGTTTTTCTGACGCCCTCGCGCTCCGGCCACAGGCGGTGCCACCCGTGTGGATGATGCGACAGGCCGGCCGCTATCAGCGCGCCTATCAGGCCTTTCGCAAGCGGCACTCGTTCGAAGCGCTGTGCCGCGAGCCGGAGTTATCGGCCAGAGTCGCGCTCGCCTCGATCGAGGATTTCGATTTCGATGCGGCGATCCTCTTCAGCGATCTGCTGTTCCCGCTGGACGCGATGGGCCTCGGACTCCACTACGACGATCACGGGCCGCATCTGGCGAAGCGCTTCACGGCCGAGACACGAGGGAAGATGCGCCCGCTCTCGAAGGCCATCGCGGATCTGTCGTTCCAGGCCGAGGCCGTCGCCGCCACGCGCCGGCAGCTGCCGGCCGACAAGGGGTTGATCGGGTTCGTCGGCGGTCCGTGGACGCTGTTCGTGTACGCCGTCGAGGGCGGGCATTCGGGCGCACTGGCACACGCCAAGTCGTCGATGCCGCTGTACCGGAAGTTCGCGAGCCTGGTGACGCCGATGCTCGAGCACGCGATCGGCGCGCAACTGCAGGCGGGCGCCGACATGGTGATGATCTTTGACACCGCCGCCGGTGAGCTCGCGCCCACGGCCTTCGATCGGCATATCGTGCCCGACCTGACCCGGCTGGCCGCGGCCTATCCGCGGCGGCTGGGCTACTTCGCGAAGAACCTGCACCCGGCGCACCTCGAGTCGCGGGCGCTGACCAGCGCGCCGTGGGCCGGCCAGGGCTTCGACTGGCGCTGGAACATCGCCGCGCTGCTGGCCGCGCCGAAGCGCACGGGCTTCGTACAGGGCAATTTCGACCCGGCGCTACTGAAGTTGACGGGAGCGGCACTGAGCCGCGCCGTCGATGATTTCCTCCAACCGATCGCCCGGCTGGCGCCCCAGGATCGACGCGGATGGATTTGTGGCCTCGGCCACGGTGTTCTGCCCGGCACGCCGGAAGCCAGCGTGAAGACGTTCGTGCGTACGGTGCGGAGGCGACTGAAGTGAGATGACCCGTTCGGACCTGTTCGCCAAATACGACGTGCCGATGCCTCGGTACACGAGCTACCCGACGGTTCCGCAGTGGCACCGCACGCCGACGCTCGACGAGTGGACGTCGGCGCTGGCCCGCGCGACGTCGGAGCCGGACGCGTCGATGGCCGTCTACGTGCACGTGCCGTTCTGCGAGTCGCTCTGCACCTTCTGCGGCTGCAACACGGTGATCACGCGCGACCACGGCCGCGAAGATCCCTACGTCGACCTCGTGC
>JANOGJ010000180.1:0-3756 GCA_031405995.1 Acidobacteriota bacterium | reverse complement strand
AGGCCTGGATGGTGGCCGGCGGCGTCGGGCTGGCGCCGTTCGTGACGCTCGCCGAGGCGCTGGCCGCGCGTCGCACGCCGATGACGCTCTTCTATGGCGCGAGGTCCGCCGCCGATCTGTACGGTGTCGCGACGTTCGAGGCCATGGGCGCGCGACTCGTGCTCACCACCGAGGACGGCAGCCGCGGCGAATCCGGCCGCGTGACCGGTCCGCTCGAGCGTGCGCTCAACGCGCAGCCGGCGGCCGATCCCGTCACGCTCTACGCCTGCGGCCCGACGCCGATGATGCGCGCCGTTGCGGCGCTCGGCGAGCGCGCCGGACGGCCCGTCTTCGTCTCGCTCGAACCCGTGATGGGCTGCGGGCTCGGTGGCTGCTACAGCTGCGTCGTGCGCATCCGGCGCGGGGCCGGCAGCCTCTTCGTGCGATCCTGTCTCGACGGCCCCGTGTTCGACGCGCGCGCGCTCGTCTGGGACGCGTTGGCGGATCACCACGCCGGGTCTCAAGACCCGGCCTCCATCTGAACATGGCGGATCTTTCGGTCCAGATCGGCGCCCTCCGGCTGAAGAACCCCGTCATCGCGGCGTCGGGCTGCTTCGGCTACGGCGTCGAGTACGCGCACGCGGTCGACCTCGCCTCACTGGGCGGCGTCGCCGTCAAGGGTCTCTTCCTCGCCGAACGTGACGGCCACCCGCCCCCACGCATCGTCGAAACGCCGGCCGGGATGCTGAACGCGATCGGCCTGCAGGGCATCGGCGTGCATCGGTTCGTCGCCGAGAAGCTGCCCGAATTGCGCCGGCTCGGCGCCACGGTGCTCGTCAACATCTGCGGGTCCACGCTCGACGAGTACTGCGAGGTCGCGCGCGTGCTGTCGGACGCCGAGGGCGTCGGCGCCATTGAGATCAACATCTCGTGCCCGAACATCAAGGAGGGCGGCCTCCAGTTCGGGTGCAGCCTGACGGGCACGCATGACGTCGTGCATGCGGTGCGCCGGGTCACGCGGCTGCCCATCATTCCGAAGCTCACGCCGAACGTCACCGACGTCGCGTCGTTCGCGCGCGCCGCCGAGGACGCGGGCGCCGACGCGATCTCGCTCGTGAACACGTTCCTCGCGATGGCCATCGACGTCGAGACGCGCCGGCCGAAGCTGTCGAACGTGCTCGGCGGGCTCAGCGGCCCGGCGATTCGCCCGATCGCGGTCCGGATGGTGTGGGAATGCCGGCAGGTGGTGAAGCTGCCCATCATCGGCATGGGCGGCATCAGCACCGTGGAGGACGCGCTCGAGTTCATCATCGCCGGCGCGTCGGCCGTGCAGGTCGGCACGGCCAACTTCGTCGACCCGTTCATCTGGACGCGTCTCGTCGACGGCATCGACGCGTACCTCACGCGCCACAGGCTCGCGCGCGTGGCCGACCTGGTCGGGTCCATGCAGGTGCCGGCCCCGGAGCACGCGTGAACCGGATCCTGATCGCGCTGGACGTGCCGGGCGCGGCCGAGGCGATCGCGCTCGCCGACCGGCTGCGGGGCGCGGTCGGCGGCTTCAAGATCGGCAGCGAGCTGTTCACCGCGGCGGGGCCCGAGATCGTCCGCACCCTGGTGCAGAAGGGCGACCGCGTGTTCCTCGACCTCAAGTTCCACGACATTCCCCACACGGTCGCCGGCGCGGTGCGATCGGCGGCGTCGCTGGGTGTCTGGATGCTGAACGTGCACGCCGGCGGCGGCCTGCCGATGCTGGATGCCGCGCGGGAGGCGGCCGACGCCGCGGGCGAACGGTCGGGCGGCACGCGGCCGCTGCTGATTGCCGTGACGGCGCTGACGAGCCTCGACGCGGCGACGCTGGCGTCGGTCGGCGTCGACGCGTCGCCGCGCGACCACGTCGTGCGGCTGGCCTCCCTCGCGCAGGCGGCGGGCCTGGACGGTGTCGTCGCCTCACCGCTCGAAGCGGCGGCGCTCCGGCGCGCCATGGGGCCGGATTTCCTGATTGTGACGCCAGGGATCCGCGGCAGCAGCGCGGACGGTGCGGGTATGCGACACCCGGGTGTGCCAAACGACGATCAGCAGCGCACGGCGACGCCGGCCGGCGCCATGGCCGCCGGCAGTTCGTACCTTGTGATTGGACGGCCGATTACGGGCGCGGGCGATCCGCGCGCGGCGGCCGAGGCGATTGCGAGAGAAATCGACGGGACTACTTCGCCGTAACCACGAAGAACCCGCGGCGGTTGGCGGACCAGCAGGTCTCGGCCTCGTCTCGACACGTCGGCTCTTCTTCGCCCTTGCTGACGATAGCGACCCGCTCGGTTGAGACGCCGAGATTCACCAGGTAGTCGCGTACGGCGGCGGCCCGGCGCTCGCCGAGCGCGAGGTTGTACTCGCTGGTCCCACGCCCGTCGGCGTGGCCCTCGACGGTCACCCTGGTCGCGGTCCACTTGCGCATCCAGTCCGCGTTCTTCTGCAGGCTGGCGCGGGCCTGGTCGCTCAGGTCGGCCTTGTCGTATTCGAAAAAGACGGTCTCGAGCGGCT
The DNA here is from genome assembly GCA_031405995.1 of Acidobacteriota bacterium. Classification (GTDB taxonomy): domain Bacteria; phylum Acidobacteriota; class Vicinamibacteria; order Vicinamibacterales; family SCN-69-37; genus JANOGJ01. The sequence continues at coordinate 1,239 of JANOGJ010000180.1, read as the reverse complement.
TCTGCGCGTTGACCTGGTCGATCGACAACCGCGCGAACACCTCGGCCTCAGTCGGCGCACTCGGGGCCGGCGCCGGCGGGGGCGGCGGCTGGGGCTTCGGAGCCGGCGGCGGAGGCGGCAGCGCGGCCGCGACGGGAGCCGGCGGCGGAGGCGGCGCGGGCGCCGGCGCGGCCGGCGGCTGCGTCTTGCCGCACGCGACGACCATCATCACAAGCGCCACCGCGATCACCAGGGAGAGCCATCGGGCACTGCGTCTCAGCATCGCGGAACTCCTGCGATTGATGAACGACCAAGGGAGAGAAACCTGGGCCGAGCTTACCGATCGCGCTGTACCCCTGTCAACGACATTGGTATGATCGCCCATCGTGGACGGCCTGCTCGACGCGACCGCGCAGGCCGAAGAGCGGCACTTCTGGTTTCGCGGGCTCCGACGCAACGCGCGCGCCCTCCTCGAAACGGCGCTCGACGGCCGGCCGGTGCAACTCATCATCGACTGCGGCGCCGGCACCGGCCGCAACCTCGACTGGCTCCAGACGATCGGCCCGGCGGTCGGCGTCGAACTCTCCCCGACGGGCGTCCGGCACGCGCGGCGGCAGGGCCGCCGGGTCACGCGGGGGTCGGTCACGCACCTGCCCTTTCCGTCCGAATCAGCCGACATCACAACGTCATTCGACGTCTTCGTCTGTCTGGACGACACCGCCGAGCGGCAGGCGGTGCGCGAGATGTGGCGGGTGCTCAAGCCCGGCGGCATCGCGCTCATCAACACGGCCGCTCTCGAAATCCTCCGCGGCGCCCACTCGACGCTCGGCGGCGAGGTCCGCCGCTACACGCGCCGCCACCTCAAGGACATCCTGAGCCGGGACGGCTTCACGGTCGAGCGCATGACGTTCACGAACATGGTCACGTTCCCGCTGCTGTTGGCGATTCGGTCAGCGGACCGGCTGACCGGCCGAGGCGCCCGCGCGTCAACGGCCGAACTCGGCGTGCCCATCGCGCCGGTGAACGCGCTCTTCGACGCCGCGCTGCGCGCCGAATCGGCGCTGTTGCCCTATGTCGACCTGCCGCTCGGGTCGTCGATCCTGTGTGTCGCGCGAAAACGCGTGTCGAAAGAGCTTCCACCATGAAGAGCATGAAGAACATGAAGGTCTGAATGGACGGGCTTCGTGCAGGAAGCTCTTCCCCAAGAAGTCTTCATGTTCCTCATGTTCTTCATGGTGAAAGCTCTTTTAGACCGCACTC
>JANOGJ010000175.1:0-7158 GCA_031405995.1 Acidobacteriota bacterium | reverse complement strand
CGGGGAACCGGCTCGTCAAAGTCCGGCAGAATCCTGGAACGTCGGAGGAGCGCGAGGTCAGCCTTTCCTACGCAGAGGGAGCCGCCACGGTGCCCGTGCTCGCTCACCCTGCATCGATGAGCTACGCCGGCCGAACCTGGACCTACGTTTTGGCCAGTCCCAACGGTGGTGTCACAGAGGCACATCCTCCAGTCGGGCCGCCGTGGATATTCGGCGGCGGCTCCGTCACGACGCCGCACGGCGGCAAGGTCACGTACACCTTTGCTCTCTTCCAGCTGCTGAGTGGCAAGACATCGGAACGCCCAAACTCCACGTTCACGTGGAAGACCATGCTCAGTCAGCGCACGACCGAAGGCCCCGACATAAGCGGGGGCACGTGGAACTTCAACTGGACCGACGCCAGCCCTGGGATGGCGCAAGTGACGATCACGGGCCAGGCGCGCACCATCAAGTATGAGAATACATGGCTCGAGGCCGGACCGGTGACGACCAAGCGCACCGTCCAGAGCGGGGGAACAGATCTCGAGACCGAGACCCTGCAATATTCTGACTACCTTCTCTTTCAAGGTCCGGGCGATGGAGGGTTTGAGAACGTGCCCGTGCTTGATCAGCGCCAGGTCGTCAGGGGGAGCAAGACGTACACCACGACCTACTCATACTCCTCCAGTGACTTCAAGGACTACCTTCACCCGAATGTGATCTCCGAGGCCGGAGATCTCAGTCGGACAACGACGGTGTCGTACGAGCATGGGTTCACGCCGTACATCCGCGCGTGCGTGGCCTCTGCAACAGTGGCGGTCGGCGGACAGTCCTACACCCGCTCATTCGATTACAACCTGCAAACCGGCTTCGTCAACTCGCGCACCGTCTACAACGTGACGACGAGCTATGCTCCGACCGCACACGGGAACGTGGGCACCGTTACGGACGCTAATGGCAACGCTACGACGTTCAGCTATGAATGGGGCGTCCTCAAGAACGTCTGGACACCCGAGTATCCGGGCGGGCCCACGATCACCCGGACGATCAACCCGGATGGAACCGTCGCAACAGAGACCCGACGTGGATTTGAGACTCTATTCGGCTACGACAACAATGGCCGTCCAACCTCGGTGAGGCCCCATCCTGGCTACGGAGACACGACAAATGCCACGTATGACCTCAGCAGTGGAGGCATGCGGTGGATGACAGTGGCGCGCGGCTCCGAATCCACGACGACCACACTCGACGGCTTCGGCCGGCCCGTTGCAACCCAGGACTCGGCGGGGGTCAAGACGCGAACGGCCTACGACGCTGAGGGTCGCAAAACGTACCAGAGCTACCCGTACGAAGGATCAGACGACAAAGGAGACGAGTTCACCCTTGACGCTCTGAATCGCCTGGTCAAAGTGACACATGAGGATAATTCGTTTGTCGAGGTGTCGTACCCTAACGGCGACACCGAGATTATCGACGAACTTGCTCATCCACCCAGTTCGCAAGCCCGCAAAACGACACAGCACTGGCAGGCGTTCGGCGACCCGTCCGATGCCCGATTGACATCCCTGACTGATCCTGATGGCAACGTCTGGAACTACAGCTACACCGTGCTTGGAGCTCTGGCCGGCGTCGATCCGCCGGGCACCGTGCCTGGTCTCTATTGGTCGTACACTCCTGATAAACACCGGTTTGAGTACGACATTCAGCCATAGTCCGGGCGCACGGACTACACCCTCTACGACAACGTCGGCAATCTCAAGTCGAAGACGGACGCCAACGGCACTACGACCGCCTACACCTACGATGCCAACAACCGTCTCAAGAAGATCGAAGCTCCAAATGAAGTGGTGGACATCTGGTACGACGAGTCAAATAACCGGACCCGCGTCAGGAATGCGGTGGCCGACAGCACATTCACATATGACGGGGCGAATCGGCTTACGGGGCGCTCGGACGTCCTGGACGGCCGCACGTTGGCCACTGCATACCAATACGATGGCCGCGACATCCTGACTGGAATCGACTACCCGAGTGGGCGGCACGTGACCTACACGCCCAATGCCCACGGGCGGATCACCAGCGTGACCGGTCCGGGAGGCATAACCTACGCGAACAGCGTGCAGTACCATCCGTCGGGCGCGATCTCGGGCCTGACCTTCGGCAATAGCGCTACGGAATCCGTCACGTTCGACACCAGGCAGCGCCCCGCGTGGCTGAGAAGTGGACCGCTCGACGTCTTTTACCAATACGACGACGTCGGGAATGTGCTGAGCATCGACGACGCGCGCGGATTCGACTTCGATTCCAGTTTCTTCTACGACAAGCTCGACCGGCTCACTGCCATCACCGATTTCGGCGCCCGCGAATACACGTACGACGCCCTCGGAAACCGGCGCACCAAGCACGACGCGACGGGATGGGTCACGTATTCCTACGACGAGGCGAAGCAGCGCCTCTCGTCGATCGATGATTGGCCCTACAATGGGGCGCTCGTCTACGATCCGGCCGGCAACCTCACTACGGACCCGGTGGGCACGTACGGCTACACGCCCTTCAACCTCATGAAGACGGCGACGGTGACGATCAACAGCGTCATCACGAACTACGGCTACGCCTACGACGGCGACAACCTGCGGGTTCGCAAGGTCTCGCCAGAAGGCACCAAGTACTACGTCCACGGCGCCGGGTCGCAGCTGCTGGCCGAGTACGACGAGGTGGCTGACGGCGTGGAGCTCGTGCGCGAGTACGTCTACCTCGGATCGAAACTCCTGGCCTCTGCGTCGCGCAGCGCGGCGCCCGCGCCGGTTGGCCGCGTCACCGGCGTGTCGCCGGCGCCCCTGAGCGCCGCGGCCGGTACGTCGGTTGCGGTCACCGTGACCGGCGCGACGCAATCCTGCAGCTCCGTGCAGGTCGATTTCGGCGACGGCACCGTGACGACGTACAACGTCCCCTCACAGACCCTTCCGCTCGTCGTCAATCACACCTATGCCGCGGCGGGCATCTACACCGTGATCGCACGCGGCCAGAGCCCCTGCCTGGGCACGATCTCCAGTCCGCTCGAAGTGGCCTCCGGCAACGTCGTGGACAACGGCGACTTCACGCAGGCGGACGGGGCGCCGATCGGCTGGGGTACCTACACGCAGGGCGGAGAGGGCTATTTCAACGTGACGCAGGGGGTGCTGAACTTCTATCGCACCCAGGGCATGACGCAGGCCGTGGTCCTGCAGTACACGGGCCTGGCGCTGCCGACGGCGGCGCCGCTCGAACTCACATTCCGCATGGGGAATAGCGACACGGTCCGGAAGCGCCTTACCGTAATGATCCATACACCGGGATTCGACGACCTGGCGATGTGCACGTTCTGGCTGGATCCGAACCAGCCCCTCGTGCCGCCAGAGAATGCCTATGTGATGCGGATGCACACGACGAAGGCCTGGGCCGACGCGACCGCCTCGTTCTACGCGGCCGACGTCAATGCGTCCGGCAGTACAGGCGCGTATCAGTTGGACGACGTCTCGCTGAACTACCGGCCGGCGCTCTCGTCGGCCAAAACGGACTGCGTCGATCCGCTCCGACCTACGTCGGGGGGCATCGCGGCGGATGGGTTCATCAGCAACGGCGATTTCGCGGCCGGGACGGCCTCATGGTCGCTGACCGGCCAGCTCACGTCGCAAGTCGCGGCGGCGACGCTCGAGTTCTATCGCATCTCCGGCTCGCCGGCGCCGCTCATCGCACAGTCCACGGGCACGACGATGGCGCAAGACCAGCGCCTGGCGGCCGTCTTCGAGCTCGGGAATACGAGCACCACGCGCCAGCGCGTCACCGTCACGCTGCAGGACACCAGCTCGCCAGCGAGCGATTTCACGAGCTGCGTCTTCTGGCTGGCGCCAGGGACCACCAAGCAGTTCTATGCGATGACCACGTACGCCACCCAGGCGTGGGCGAACGCGACCATCACGATTGCGCCGACGGTCACCGGCACGTCGCCGACGCACGCGTGGCTGCAACTGGACACGGTGAGTCTCGCCAAGATCACCGACCCGATTCTGGGCACGGAGTGCTTCGAGCCGGGCTCGTTCACGTTGGGCGGAGGGCCCGCGCCCGTGCCTGAGCCCGTCCTGATGGAAGCAGCGATGGCGGCCACAGCGCCGCTCCTGGGGACCAACGCGGATCTCGTCCTCACGTTCGCGCTGGAAAGAGACGAAGATGAAGGCGCGCGCATCGGCGGTCCCACCACGCCCCCGGCCGTGGCTCTCGCCCTCTCTATCGCAGGTTCAGGATCCGGAGCCGTGACATCGAGCCCCGCCGGCGTGACTTGCGGCGGGCAGGGCGTGGCGTGCACCGGATGGTTTGTCGAGAGCACGACGGTCACGCTCACGGCCGTCGCCGACGCCGGGACGACGTTCGCGGGCTGGTTCGGCGCGTGTGAGGGGACCGGGACGTGCGTCGTGTCGATGGTCGGCGCGCAGGCCGTCACGGCCCTCTTCAGTGGGCCCATGGCGCTCACCTACTACCATCTCGACGCGCTCGGCTCGGTCCGCGCCGTCACGGACACCGCAGGCGCCACCGTGCAGCGACACGACTACTTCGCCTTCGGCGAGGACCCGGCGCCGATGACGGGCGATCCGATCCGGTTCACGGGCAAAGAGCTCGACGCGGAGACCGCACTCACCTATTCGGCCGCACGGTACTATCGTTCGAGCCTCGGCCGCTTTTCGACAGCTGACCCCTTCAATCTTGCGGGCCGGAGGACCAACCCGCAGACCTGGAATGCGTACTCGTACGCTCTCAACAATCCCCTCAGGTTTGTCGACCCAAGCGGTCTCTGGTCAGAGCCGATTCACCGTTGGATCATCCAGCATGCTTTTCCTGGACTTTCCCCGGCTCAGCAGAAGATCATGATCGAAGCCAGTAAGAGAATGGACAGCGTGCGGAGCCATTTTCCAGGTGAGGAATACAAACATGGCTTGCGGGCGCCCGGTCAGAGCAAGGCTGATGCACAGCGGCTCCACCTTGCCTATGTGGTGGAGAGGCAAGATACGGCCATGCTGTTTTTTGACTATGGCTTCACGGACGCAGGACTTGCGGTCGCTGCTCAAGCGGTTCATGCAGTGGTTGACCCTACATCTCCAATGCATGAGGACTATCAGCTTTGGAATCTCGGAGACGGGAAATCAACCGGACGACATTCGGGCGGTGAAACATGGGCGGCGTTTACCGCTGCTCGAAGGGTTCAAGCAATTGGTGCGGCTCAGAGGGCGATGGGGAACATGATGGGCCTTGCGGAGTTCCTTAAAGCGACTGGCCTCAGGTTCGAAGTGTTCGTATCGGAGACGTACAAGATCAAGCCCGACGGCAAGTAATGACTACTGATCCTCGACCTGGACTCGTGGCTTGGACCGGCCTGCCGCGCTGGGCGGCATTCGTGTGGCTAGTACTTGCGATCCCGGCTGCGCTGGGTTCAGCCGAATTCCTCTGGGAGCGAACCTACCTTTTTTGGAGCCGTGGTCCGGGCATGACCGGCTACTGGATGGCACATTCAACAGAAGGCCGTGTGATGTTGCTCGCTGGATTGCTGTTGGCGATCTGGTTCGCTATCGCTATCGGCGGTGTGCTTCTGCACCTACTCCGGCGGCGGGCGGTACCCGGTGGGCTATTGGCTTTGCTTACCCTCACGCTCATTGTCATCGCGCCCCTTATCGTCCCAAGTCGGATGTTTGAACGCGCGACCCTTCGACTATTCGGGCCGGGGAACTTTGCACCGGACATCATGGTTGATGCCGCAGCCCATTGTGATCGCTCGATGATCGGGGTCCTTCTGAAACAGGGCGTTGACATCAACGGATTCGGATTGAACAAGAGGCTCCCAATTGTGGCTGCAGCAGTCGATGGAGATCCTGATTGCATCAGGTGGTTAGTCGCTGAGGGTGCGAATGTCAATGCGGTCGAAGGAGGCGGCATGACGGCCCTGCTTGGCGCTGCGGAAATGAACTCGTCCGAGGTCGTCAGGCTTCTATTGTCTCTAGGAGCCAATCCGCGAGTGGTCCGTTTTGACGGCAAGACGCCCCTTGAGATCGCCCGTGAACGCGGCAACGCAGAAATCGTCAAGGCGCTCGGGGGCGGTGCGCCGCGCCAACCGTGATCTCAGGCGGATCGACGGCGCACACGCGGCAAGCCTGGGGTCGCATGGCTCAACAATTACTTGATTGTTCAGGCCTCTCACAGCGGTTACTCCGTCTCGCAGCTCCTTGGCCTGGTGCCTTCAATAGTCCGCGTCATGGGGCAGCTGCGTCCAGGCGGCACGACGCGTTATCCCCAACACGAATGGTGCTATGTGCCGGACCTTCCAGTGCCGAGCAAGCCGCAGGACAAGGTCGAGCGGATTCTGAGCGACTTGGTCGGTGTGAGGGATCGCCTCGCGACGATCGCGGATGGAAGCGAGGCGGAACTGCGTGTGTGGCAGGAGGGATACAAGGGCCACGCCAACTTCGCTGTTCTTGCACCGGAGCAGGTCACGAAGCTGGCGAGTTTGAATGCCTCCTACCTGTTCAACTGCGCTGTCTCCGGTCCCGATCTGCCCGCAGACTGACACGAACAGCCCCAGATCGATCTCCGCGCTCTCCGTCTACCTCCGCCCCTCCGTGCGAAATGAGAGCCACTAGACGGAATTCCCCAGCGACGCGGCCATCTTCTGACCTGCCGTCCGACGCCCGCCCTCGACGATCAATTGCCCGCACGCGGCGCGGATGTCGCGCCCGCGGCTCCGGCGAACGGACACCCTAACGCCGCGGTCCGCCAGAATCTTCGCAAACGCGTTCACCCGATCGTCACCCGGCCGCTCGAAGGGGATGCCCGGCGCGGCATTGAGCGGCAGGAGGTTGACCTTCGCCTTGATGCCGTCGAGGAGCGTGGACAACCGGCGGGCATCCTCAGGCGTGTCGTTCTCGCCCGAGAGGAGCACGTACTCGAACGTAATCCGCCGTCGTTTGGCGAGAGGGAAGTTCCGGCACGTCTCGATGAGCTTCTCGAGTGCATACTTCTTGTTGACAGGTACGATCCGGGTGCGCGCCGCATCCGTCGTTGCGTGCAGCGAGATCGCCAGGTTCGGCATGAACGGCTCATGGGCCAGCCGTTCGAGCGCCGGGATGATGCCGACCGTCGAGAGCGTCACCCGGCGCG
>JANOGJ010000130.1:0-3520 GCA_031405995.1 Acidobacteriota bacterium | reverse complement strand
CGGCCTGGCGCTGGCCTGGGTCGGCATCCGTGCCCTCCGGCCCCTAATCCCAACAACAGTCCCGCGCGCCGACGCGATCGGCCTCGATTGGTCCGTCGTCCTCTTCACAGGCGCCATGACGATCGGCGCCGGCCTGCTCTTTGGCGCCGTGCCCGCCTGGCGCGCGATGAGGCCCAACCTGCTCGACGCCCTGCAGGAAGGCGGACGCAGCAACACCATCAGCCGTCGATCGCGCTGGCTCTCCGACGCGATGGTCATCTCGGAGGTCGCGATCGCGCTGGTGCTCGTGATCGGCGCCGGCCTCCTCTTGCGGAGCTTCGTCCGGCTGACGTCGGTCGATCCTGGCTTCCGGACGGACAAGGTCGTCGCGCTGCACGTCGTGCTGCCTGACGCGCGTTACAAGGGCGGCGCGCTGAAACGCCAGTTCTTCGGCGATCTCCTCACGCGGATGCGAGCCGTGCCGGGATTCGACCAGGTGAGCGCCGTGTCCGTCCTGCCGATGAGCCCGCTCGGCGTGCAGTTTGAACTCAACTTCACCATTGACGGGCTCGACGCGGCCTCGCCGTCCGAACGTCCCCGCGCACGGTACCGCGCCGTGATGCCTGGCTACTTCGAGGCGATGAAGATCCCGGTGCACTCGGGCCGCACGTTCGACGCTTTCGATGGACGCGAAGAAGGCCAGCGCGTCGCCATCGTCAACGAGACGCTGGCGAAGCGGTACTTCGGATCGAACGCGCTCAACCGCGTGGTGAAGATGCCCATGGCCGGCGACCTCACCATCGTCGGGGTCGTCGGCGACGTGAAGCAGGACGGCCTTCAGGCGGACGCCGCGGCGGAAGTGTTCGTGCCGTACGAGCGCCTCGCGCTGTCGCAGATGCAGATCGTGGTGCCGACGGCGTTGACCATGTCCGAGGTGGCAACGGCGGCGCGGTCCGTGCTCGCCGGCGTCGATCCGGCGCTGCCCTTCGCGAAGGTGTCACGAATCGAGGACCTCGTCTCGGCGTCGATCGCGCAGCCGCGCTTCAACATGCTGCTCATCATTGGTTTGGCGCTTTCGGCCGCGGCGCTCGCCGCGGTGGGCGTGTACGGCCTCGTCACGTACTCGGTCACGCGCCGGACGGTGGAGATCGGGCTTCGGGCCGCGCTTGGCGCGCAGCCGCAACAGGCGTTCTTTCTCGTCGTGGGCGGCGCGCTGCGGCTGGTGCTGACAGGCGTCGCTGTCGGCGTCGCGGGCGCCGCCGCGCTCAGCCGGTCGCTCGAGAGTTTATTGTTCAGTGTCTCTGCGTTCGATCCGGTCACCTACGCCGCCGCCGGTCTCTCGCTCGTCGTCGTCGGGCTGGCCGCCGCAACGGTGCCGGCGCTGAGGGCATCCCGGATCGATCCGGTCAGAGCGCTCCGGCAGGAGTAGAACTTGTTTGGTAAGTGCGGGCGCTTGGGGCTATCTGCGCCCGCTTGCGAGTAGTGCCCCGACGTAAGTCCCGGCCGTGATCACGGCGATCGCCGCGACCCAGAACCAGACAGGGTGCGGGATCATGACCATATTGCCGACGCTCGCGCCGAACACCGCGCCGCCGGCCAGGAAGCTGTGGCTCGCCGGCCAGGTGGGCGCGAGCCGGCCGGCCATCCACGACGCCACGCCACTCCCGAGTCCCCACGCCGCCAGCACAAACAGAAACGCTCCCACCGGCAATGACGCGATGTGCGCCCGCATCGCTTCGGTGTTCAACGAATCGAAGCCGGCGGGAAGCGGATAGATCAGTGTGCTCAGGCCCTCGATGGCCGCGATCCCGATGACGCCGACCAGCACGCCGCCGAGAACCGCGCTGATGCTGCGAAGGGTTGATTTCATTCGCGCCGCTATTGCTTGCGCTGCGAGAACAACCACGCGGCGACTTCAGCCGAACGGTACGCCGCGTCCCACGAGTTGTGCCCGACACCCGGCAGCTCCGTGTACTTCACGGGTGAGCCGGCATGGCGGAGGCGCTCGACGATCTCGCGCGCGCCGGCGACCGGCACCACGTTGTCCGCGTCACCGTGATACACCCAGATCGGCAGCTTGCTGACGCGGCGGGCCAGGAGCGCGGCGGGATCCGCCGTATCCGCCGGGAGAAACGACGGAAACCGCGTGCCGCCGGCAATGAACCCGCAGATCACCACCGCCGCCGCGAACCGCTCGGGATGCGCGTAGGCCAGCGACCACGCGCCGTTCCCGCCCATCGACAACCCGGTGAGATATACCCGCGCCGCGTCCGTGCTGAACTCCTTCATCGTCTTATCCAGCGCCGCGAGCGCGACGCGGCCCGGCACGCCCGTCCACACGGTGTCGGTGGGCGCTTGCGGAAAGACGACGATCGCCGGATAGCGCGACGGGAACCGGCGAATCGCGCTGCCAAGCCCCACTTCAGTCTGGAGGAGCCCGTCGGTCCCCCGCTCGCCCGCGCCGTGGAGGGAAAGAATGACCGGCCATCGCGTGCCCGGCTCGTAGTTCGACGGCACGTAGACCTGGTAGCGATGCGTCGAGCCCTCGACCTGAATCACACGGTCGAGAAAACCCGTCGGCCGCTCCTGCGCGCGGATCGACCCGGACACAACAAGCACAAGGACAGTCGCGAAGGTAACGTGTCGCATATGGCGTCCTAGAGTAGCCCCATGATGAGCCCCGCCGCCACGATCAACAGCATCACCGCGACAATTCGCTGCAGCACCTGCATGGTCATCTTCTTCAAGTACCGATTCCCCACCGCGGCCCCGGCGAAGGCCGCCAGCACCGCGGTGATGAGGACCGGGTAATCCAGCTCGGCCCGGTGCCCGATCAGGTTCGGCACGTACACTCCGAGCCGCGAGATGTCGATCAGGACCGCGATGACGACGCCCGTGCCGATGAAGGCCTCCTTCGACAGGCCGGCGCGGATGAGGAACGCGGATCGCAACGCGCCCTGCATGCCCGAGACGCCGCCGAAGAAGCCGCTGAGCAGACCGCCGAGCGGCAGGAGCCTCGGACCGAACGTGATCGACGACAAGCGGGGCACGAGCTCGAGGAGCGTGAACGCGAGCAAGAGCAGGCCCACGACGAACTTGGCGGGGAACACCGCGATGGATCGCGCCCTCAGCGAGTACTCGAAGAGCGGCGGCAGATCCGCCAGGCGTAGCAGCAGCCACGCGCCAGCGAACGCCGCGACGATGGCGGGCAGTCCGAAAGCCAGCACGATGCGCCGGTCGGCTTGCCGGCCGACGAGGCCGAGCTTGAAGAGGCCGTTCAGGAAATGCACGGCCGCGGTGGACGCCACCGCCAGCTCGATGGGATAGAACAGCGCGAACGCCGGCAGGAGCAGCGTGCCGAGACCGAAGCCGGAGAAGAACGTGAGGGCGGATGCGAACGCGGCGACCAGGCTGATGATGATCAGCGTCACGGCCGAATCCTGTCACAAGGGCTCACCACGAAGCTCACGAAGTTCACGAAGGAGATTGGGGCCTGGTGTCAGACGTTGGTCGAAGGCCAACGACCGGCCTGTGGCCGGTC
>JANOGJ010000113.1:0-4288 GCA_031405995.1 Acidobacteriota bacterium | reverse complement strand
AAAACGAGTCCCGACCTCGTTCATTGACATATGAACACTTGTTCATATATTCATATATCTATGCCCGCGACCACCCGCCCCAAGCCCGCACAGGATCCCGACGTCGCCTGCGCCGATCCCCATGAGCACGACCCGGCGGCCCTGGCGCAGCTGGCGACGCGCCTGCTCGACCAGCGGGCGGTTGAGGCCGTGTCGGAGGTCTTCAAGCTTCTGGGCGACGGCACCCGCGTGCGGCTTGTGGACGCCCTGACGCATGGGGAGCGGTGCGTCTGCGACCTGGCGATGCTGCTCGGGTTGACCGAGTCGGCCGTGTCTCATCAGCTCCGCCTGTTACGCGGGGCGCGGCTTGTCCGCGTCCGCCGCGCCGGCCGCATGGCGTATTACTCACTCGACGACCACCATGTGGTCGGTCTCCTCCACGACACGCGTCGGCACGTCGAGGAGGGCCACGCATGAGCGCCGTCCAGGCCGCGCCAGCGGGCGACTGCTGCGAGAGTTGCGACACCCACGCGCAGGGAGCTGACACCGCGGCGTTGACCTCCCGCAGGCGTCGCCAGATGACGCTGGTGGCGGCCGGCGGCCTGTCGATAGGCGCCGGCGCCGTCCTCTCCTGGGCCGGCGTCGAGGCGGCGAGCCTCGGGTTTTTCCTCCTGACGATCGCGCTCTCGGTCGAGGGACCCGCGCGCCGGGCCTGGAGCGCGGTCGGGACGCGCGCGCTCGACATCAACGTCCTCATGATCATCGCGGTGGCCGGCGCCCTCGTGCTCGGCGAGTGGTTCGAGGCCGCCGCCGTCGTCTGGTTGTTCGGCGTGGCGCAGTGGCTCGAAGCGCGCAGCATGGAGCGAGCCCGCCACGCCATTCGATCGCTGATGACGCAAACGCCGACGTCGGCCACGCTGCGGCGAGGCACGATGTTCGTCCAGGTGCCCGTCGCGGACGTCCGCGTGGGAGATATCGTGGTCGTCCGTCCCGGCGAGCGCGTGCCGGTCGACGGCGTCGTCATCGACGGCGAATCGGCGGTCGATCAATCGCCCGTGACGGGCGAGTCGTTTCCCGCGGAAAAGGCGCCCGGCGACGAAGTGTTTTCGGGCACCATCAACGGCACGTCCGCTCTCGAGGTCGAAGCCTCACGCGTGGCGGACGACAGCACGCTCGCGCGCATCATCCACCTCGTCGAGCACGCGCAGAGCCAGCGCGCGCCGGTGCAGACGTTTGTCGATCGCTTCGCGCGGCGCTACACGCCGGCGGTCGTGGCGCTGGCGGTGTTCGTGGCGGTCGTGCCGCCGCTCCTCATGATCGGCGCCGGCGCGTCCGGCTGGACGGACGCGTTCGGCGTCTGGAGCTACCGGGCGCTGGCGCTGCTCGTGGTGGCGTGTCCGTGCGCGCTCGTGATTTCCACGCCCGTCGCGTTCGTGTCGGCGCTGACCGCGGCGGCGCGGCAGGGCGTGCTCATCAAGGGCGGCGCGCACCTCGAGCGGCTGGGCACGATCAAGTGCGTCGCGTTCGACAAGACCGGCACGCTGACGCACGGCCGCATCACGGTCACCGACGTGCTCGGGGTCGGCGGCACGACGTCGGACGACGTGCTCGCGGTCGCCGCCGCGCTCGAATCCCGGTCGGAGCACCCGATCGGCCGCGCCATCGTCAACCGCGCGCGTGACGAGGGTCTGGACGTCTCGCCAGGCGGCGCGTTCCGCGCGCTGCCTGGATTGGGGGCTGAAGCGACGGTCGCCGAAGCCCCCGCGCTGGTCGGCAGCCACCGGCTGTTCGAGGATCGCCAGCTCTGCACGCCGGCGCTCCATGCGTGCGTCGAAGAGTTGGAAAGCCGCGGGGCGACGCCCGTCCTCGTCAGCCATGCCGGCGCGCCGCTCGGCGCGATCGGCCTCTCGGACGAGATGCGCAACGACGGCAAGGACGCGGTCGAGGGCTTGCGCGGCCACGGCGTCACGCGCGTCGCGCTCCTGACAGGAGACCTTCCCGCGAGGGCCCGCGCCGCGCTGGCCGGCGCCGGCCTCGACGAGGCGCACGCCGAGATGATGCCGGGCGACAAGGTGCGCGCGATCGCTCGCCTGCGCGAGGCTTACGGGCCGGTCGCGATGGTCGGCGACGGCATCAACGACGCGCCCGCGCTCGCCGCCGCGGACGTCGGGATCGCGATGGGCATCGCCGGGACCGACGTCGCGCTCGAAACGGCCGACGTCGTCCTGATGTCCGACGACCTCACCAAGCTGCCATACGCCCTCCGCCTCGGCCGCGCCACGCGCCGGAACATCCGTCAGAACGTGACGATCGCGCTCTCGCTGAAAGTGGCGTTCGTGGTGCTGGCGGCCGCGGGCGTGGCGACGATGTGGATGGCGATTGTGGCGGATACGGGCGCGTCGTTGCTGGTCACGGCGAACAGTGTGAGGCTGCTGAGAGCGAAATAGGCTTCAGTTGTCTCGTGTCGCGATGAACGCCTCAAGCAGGTCCTGACTCTCTGCCGCGACCTTCTCAAATCTAAGTCCCATCCCCACGTTCCGGTCGCTCCAGGCGACGCGGCTCGAGGCCCGCACGTCGCCCGGCTGACCAGGCAGCCGAAAGACGAGTTCGAGCGCCGTGCCCTTCGGGAGCGGGTCCATCGTCCGTACGCCGAGGCCGCCCGCCCCGACGTTCAGTGAGGTCCCGGCCGTAATTGCCGGTCCGACCTGGACCGAGACGGGCACGGCCAGCGTGATTCTGTGCCCGGCGCGCCGGTTGAAGTTGTCCGGGAACAGATGCGGTGCGAGCGCGGGCAGAATGCCGGCCAGGTTCGCCGATTCGTTCAGGTAGCCCGACACCGGAACCGCCGCCAGCGCCGCCACCTCGCTCGCGGACGGCACGCTGCCGGCAAAGACGACGATGGGAATGGGGCGTCCGGCGTCTTCACGCAGGGCGCAGACGAAGGCGACGCCGTCAGGGGCGAGCGAGAGGTCCACCAGCGCCAGGCTCACGGGCGTCGAGCGGTCGGCGGCCGCTCGGCGCGCCGCGTCCGCGGTGGCCGCCGGCACGCAGGCATGTCTGGCGTCGGCGAGCGCGGCCGCCACGCGGTCCCGGATCGCCGCGTCATGGTGGGCTACGAGGATCGTCTTGACAGACATGAGGGGGTCAGTCGCTATAATCGGTTTCGAGCCGACCTGGGGGAGAGTGTATGGCGACCTGTCCGGAATGCGACGCCGAAATCGAAGTGGACGACACCGATCTCGAAGACATGGAGGTCGGCGATCCGTGGGACTGTGACGCCTGCGGCAGCCGTCTGCGCGTGGCGATCCTCGACCCGCTCGACTTCGACACCGACGACGACGAGGAGGACGACGACGAGGAAGAGAAGGTCAAGGAAGGCGCGGAGGAAGCGGAGGAGCCTGCCGACGACGACGCGGAGGACGACGACGGATCCACGGACGAGGACGGCGGCGCATGGCAAGAGTGAGTGAAACGCGCGCGCCGGCCCCGGCCGCCCTGGCCGGACGTGAGGCGGCGCTCTTCGAACGGATTCGCGCCACGCCCTCGCTGGTCGTGGCCTACAGCGGCGGCGTCGATTCGGCCTACCTGGCCTGGGCGGCCCATCGTGTCCTCGGCCCGCGCGCGCTCGCGGTGACGGCCGAGAGCGAGAGCTACCCCGAACGTCACCGGGCGATGGCGCTCGCGATTGCGGCGCAGTTCGGCCTGTCCCACGAAGTCCTCCACACCCGCGAGCTCGATCGGCCGGAGTACCGCGCGAACGGTCCCGACCGTTGTTACCACTGCAAGCACGAGCTGTACAGCGCGCTCACCGCGCTCGCGCGGGCGCGCGGGTTCGCGTCGGTCGCCGACGGGAACAACGCCGACGATCGCGGCGACTATCGCCCGGGCCGCAAGGCCGCCCGGGAGTTCGGCGTGATCAGCCCGCTCGACGAGGTCGGCCTGACCAAGGCGGACATCCGGGAGCTCTCTCGCGAAGCGGGGCTGCCGTGCTGGGATGAACCCGCGTCGGCCTGCCTGTCGTCTCGGATTCCTTACTTTTCGGAAGTGACCGAAGCGAAGCTCCGGGCGATCGAACAGGCGGAAGCGGCCGTTCGCGCCCTCGGTTTCCGCGTGGTGCGGGTCCGCCATCACGGCGACCTCGCCCGCATCGAGATTGCGCGCGACGAGATGGCGCGCGCGCTCGACGAGGACGTCTCGCGCGCGATCGACCGCGCGCTGAAGGCGCTCGGCTTCCGCTTCGTCGCGCTCGATCTGAGGGGCTACCGCACGGGGAGTTTGAACGAGGGGATCAGGCTGAGTGCGGTCTAAA
>JANOGJ010000048.1:0-2287 GCA_031405995.1 Acidobacteriota bacterium | reverse complement strand
GTCCGCGTCCAGCGCGCCAGCGTGCCGAGGAACGCGGGCGACCGCGCCGACGGCTTGCGCAGCGTGCCCGCGAGCACCTTCGGGGTCATCAGACATTCTGGAAGAAGGGCGACGACGTGATCGCGCGAGCGGGGCAGCGTCGTGCCGCTCGCGACCATGTTGACGTTGATCCAGGCGTGCACCGACAGGCCCGCCTTGCGCGCGACCTCGAGCGTCGTCGCCAGCGGATCGAAATCCTCCGGCTGCCGGTCGAGCTCCGTCGCGCGCGGTTCGATCGCGCTGCGGTAGAACGCCTCGCCGCGTCCGCGCACTTGCACCAGCAGCGTGTTGAAGCCGCCGGACTCGGCCGCCCGCACCATCGCCGCGATACTCTCGGCTGAGACGAGCGCGCTCCGCGGCACCCACAACCCCCGCACGGACTCGGCGGGCGACGCGCGCTGCGGGCTCGCCGCAAGCGTCGTCGACACGACGATGGCGACGACGATGAGTGCGAGCCGCTGCGCCAGACGTGACATGCGAACTCGTCACGTTACCAACCGGGACAGCGGAGCGTCAATAAGATACGCTTCGCTCGAGCGATGGTCGTACTCGGAATCGATGCGGGCGGCACGCGCACGCTCGGCCTGCTGGCGGACGAGACGGGAGCGGTGCTCGCGTCCGCGCGCGGGCCCGGCGCCAATCTCCAGTCTGCGGGCGAGCTCGAAGTCGAAAAGGTGCTGCATCAGGTCGTCGAGGACGCGCTGGGAGACACGGCGGCTCGGCCGGCGGCGATCTGCCTCGGCATGGCCGGCGTGGATCGGCCGGGCGACGCCGACACGGTTCGCGGCATCCTGGCCCGGATCGGCTACCGGGCGCGCGTGTTGGTCGTGAACGACGCCCTCATCGCGCTCGAGGCCGGACTGCCCGGCGCCCCGGGGATTGTCGTTATCTCCGGGACCGGGTCCATCGCCTACGGTCGAGACAGCAGAGGGCAGGCCGCCCGCGCAGGGGGCCTGGGACACGTGCTCAGCGACGAGGGCAGCGGCTACTGGCTTGGGCGCGAGGCGCTCCGCGCGGTGGTGCGCGCGGCCGATGGCCGCGGGCCGGAGACGTCGCTGACCGCCCGCGTGCTGTCGCACTTTCTAGCCGATCGCGCGTCGGACCTCGTGCGCGTGGTCTATGGCGGAGGCGCCAAGCCGAGCGCGATCGCGGGGCTGGCACGTGAGGTCGAGGCGGCCTCCGAGGCCGGCGATCCGATCGCCCGCGGTCTCATCGACGCCGCGTCAGCCGAGCTGGCCGAAATGGCGGTGTCCGTGGCGCGTCAGCTCGATTTGGCCACGCCCGCGATCCTGCTGTCCGGCGGCACGTTGCACGGCGCCGCGCGCCTTCGTCACGGCGCCGGCGAGCGCCTGTCGGCGAGGTTGCCGGGGTGCACGGTGCGGCTGCTCGAGGCCGAGCCCGCGGCGGGCGCCGTGCGGCTGGCGCTCGCGCAGGCGGCGGGCGAAGCCGCGATTCCCAGGTATCGCGACTCGACGTCGTGAGCCGCGTCGTCGTGTTTCAGTCCGCCCGGCAGGCCGCGCGCGCCGTGGCGGCTCTCGTCGCGGCCGCGCTGCGCCAACAACCCACCCTCATACTCGGTTTACCCACCGGACGGACGCCCGTGGCGGTCTATGCGGAGCTTGTTCGGCTCCATCGGCGGGGGCGCGCGGATTTCCGCCGCGCCACGTCGTTCAACCTCGACGAGTTCACGACACTAGACGCCGGCGATCCACGCAGCTTTCATGCGTTCATGCGGGCACATCTGTTCAGCCACGTGAACCTGAAGCCGGCGCGCGTGCACATGCTGAACGGCGCCGCGCGCGACCCGCGGAAGGAGACCCGCCGCTTCGACCGCGCGCTTGCTCGCGCGGGCGGACTTGGTCTGTGCATCGTCGGCATCGGCCGCAATGGCCACGTCGCGTTCAACGAGCCGGCGAAGCGGCTGAGTTTCGGCACTCACGTCTCGACGCTCGCGCCAGCCACGCGCCGCGACAACGCCGCGGCGTTCGGTGGACGGACGCGGGACGTGCCGCGTCAGGCCCTGACCGTCGGCATGGGCACGATCCTGGGTGCTCGCGGCGTGATTCTGCTGGCGACAGGGACCTCAAAGGCGGCGATCGTGCGGCGCGCGCTGCTCGGGCCGGTAACGCCGTTCGTGCCGGCGTCGCTCCTGCCATGGCATCCGAATGTCCTGGTGGTGGTGGACCGAGCGGCCTTCAGCTCTTGCCGGGAGGCCGCTCGTCGCCATCGCCCACGGCCAGAAGCTTCC
>JANOGJ010000035.1:0-3436 GCA_031405995.1 Acidobacteriota bacterium | reverse complement strand
AGGGCTACTCGCCGAACGCGCCGACGATGTTCGGGGGAATGGCGGGGCGGCTGCAGTTGCTCGCGGACGAAATGAAGAAGAAGTAGCGCCGCTACGCGCGTCGCCGAGCGCGCCATCGCGAGAATCGCCGCCACGCGAGCGCGAGGCCGGTCCACGCGAGCAGGACGCCGCCGGCCGACGCGGCCGTCGCGACTGTCTGTCCCGCGACGCCGAATGCCTCGCCGGTATGGGAGTTGCGCACCCACGCGAGAAGGCGGCGGCTCAGGCTCAACGAGCTGTAGGTCGTGACCCGGACCGGCGCCGCGCTGACGGGATCGAGGACCACCGTCGTGCGCAAATCGGGCCGGAACGTGTTCCCTTCCGCGATGGCGACCTGCACGGACGGTCCCCTGGCGGTCGCCAACGTCATGGTCATCGTCTGCCACGCTGGACGCAGGCGCTCGGCCGAGGCGAACAGCGTCGAGGGCGAGGCGGCGGCTTCTTTCACGAACGGCATCCCCACAACCGGCTTCGGTGCGGACGCGGGCGCCGGCGCCCCGAGCACACGGTCGAGCCACACACCCGGCCACTGATAGGACAGGAACACGGCGGTGAGCGCCACGAGAAACAACGGCAGGGCCGACCAGACGCCAGCGGTGGTGTGCCAGTTGAAGTCGCGCGCGCGGCCTGTGAGACCGCGCCTGAACATCACCGTCGCGCCGAGCGACGCCTTCGTCCAGGTCGAAGGCCACCAGAGATAGATCCCCAGTGGCACGAGGAGAACCAGCGCCAGCATGGCGGCGCCCGACACCGCTCCCGCCGCCGTCCGAAGTGGGCCTTCCGGTGAACCAAGAAAGAGGTGCCACTGCCGAATCCACGCAAACGTTCGGCGCGCTGGCGTGTTCGCCGGCGGGTCGATGCCGGCGCCGGTGAACGGGTTGAGCATCACCGGGCGCCGTCGCGGATCCGGAAAGCGCACGATGACGGGCACGCTCGGGTCGGATCTAAGCGCGAGGCTCGCGACGTCGGCGCGGTCAATCGCGGCGCGTTCGAGCAGCGCGTCGAGCGACAGGCGCGCGGCGCCAGGGGTGGGTACGACCGTCGGCCCGCCGTCGATCCAGGCGATCATCTGGCGCTCGTAGCCGAGGAGCATCCCCGAGAGCGACAGGATCAGGATGACGAGACCGGCGCCCACGCCGAGCGTGAGGTGCACCCAGAACACGATGGACTTCGCGGCATTCACCGGCTAACCGCCGGCCGTCAGGCTCATCGCCGCCCGACTGCCTTCATGTCGGTAATAGACCGGAACTTCCGGACGCCGGGCGGGAAGCTGCGCGGACGCGTGCGCCGGCCAAATGCCCACACCGAGGCGATGGCTCGAACCAGCGCGGGATCACCGGCAGATCGCCAGACCGGCGTGTTCATCTCCTCGACGCTACGGAACTTCTTGACCGGCACCTACCGACCCTCCTCGTCCGCGATCCCGAACCGATCCTTGAGGGCCTGCGCGTCGGCCTTGTCCTTCAGCCGAACCGTATTCCGCTTCATCGCGTACAGTCCTCGCGGCGTGACGACCGACACCGTCAGCCCGTCGGAACGGAACGCGTTCGGTCTCGAGATCGG
Organism: Acidobacteriota bacterium; assembly: GCA_031405995.1. GTDB lineage: Bacteria > Acidobacteriota > Vicinamibacteria > Vicinamibacterales > SCN-69-37 > JANOGJ01. Next base: position 1,834 of record JANOGJ010000035.1, on the reverse strand, counting down.
CAAAGGCGAACGCGTCGCCCAGCTTTGTCAGGATGTCGATGTGAAACGTGAAACGCGCCAGTCCGTGCAGGTTCATCGCCACGGCGCCGAAAATGGCGTACCGAACGTGCTCACGTTCGAGCGCCGCGAAGAGGCGCTTGAGGACCTCGAAGTCCATGCCGCCTACATTCTGCCCCGATTCCGCGTCGTCGGGGTCTAAGCGGAAAAGAGTCTCCCCTGACGTATCGTTCTGTGACCTATGACCGGATTCCCGTCGCCGTGGGCGAAGCTTCGCTTGGCTCTCCAGCCAGTCTTTCTCAAGATTTTCGGCAAATGGCGGTGGGACGCGCCGGCGTGGGTCACCTGGATCGGCGCCCGCGTGAGCCAGGCACGACGGCACCTTGCCGGGAACCCGCAGCAGGCGAGGATCCTGGCGGTCGTCCTGGTCGCGGCCGTTGGCGGATCCGTCTGGTACGCGACCCGTCCGAAGCCGCACTACGTCGCGTACGCGGTCACCGAGCCCGGCCTGACGACCTACAACGACAACGGCATCGCGTCGATCAAGTCGATGCGCGTCAAGTTCAGCGAGTCGTCGGCGCCCTTGAAGAGCGTGAAGACCGAGGTGACCGCCGGCATCGTCCTTTCTCCGGCAGTCGTGGGGTCATGGTTCTGGGCGAGCGACACCGAGCTGCTGTTCACGCCGAAGGACGACTGGCCGGTTGACGGCGCGTTTTCGGTGCGCTTGGCGACACGAGACCTGCTGGCCACCCTGGTCACGCTCGAGGACTACAGCTTCGAGTTCAAGAGCCAGCCGTTCGTCGCGCGGATCAGCGAGAGCCAGTTCTACCAGGACCCGCGCGATCCGAATCTGAAGAAGCTCGTCGCGACCGTGGCCTTCAGCCATCCAGTTGACACCGAGCGGTTTGAAGCGCACGTGGCGCTCGCCGTGGCGAAGGACGCCGCATATCTGGGTCTCACTCCGGACAGCCGCAACTTCACCGTCGCGTATGACAAGTTCAAGCTCAACGCGTTCGTGCATTCGTCGGCGCTGGCGATGCCGCGCGACGACACGCCCATGACCTTGAGGATCGACAAGGGCGTCCGGGCCGCCCGCGGCGGCAACGACACGCGCGAACGCCTCGAAGCGATCGTCACGATTCCCGGCCGCACCAGCCTTCGCTTCGCCAACGCGCGCATGGCCGTCGTCGACAACGCGCGCCACGAGCCCGAACAGATCCTGTTGATGGGCAGCTCTTCGCCGGTCGGCGAGCGTTCGTTCGACGGCAAGGTGACGGTGCGGGCGCTGCCGGTGCGCCATCCCAAGCAGCCGAAGGAGGACCTCCGGCCGTATCAGTGGCGCAACGAGAGCGAAATCGGCGCGGAGATTCTCGCCTCGTCCGAGGCCGTCACGCTGAGTTATGTGCCGTCCGACGAGGGCGGCGACACGTCGCACGGTTTCAAGTTTCGCGCGCCGGTCGGCCGCTATCTATATGTACTGGTGGCGGACGGCGTCCAGGGCGTCGGCGGGTACCTGTCGGGGAAACCGTTCGTCGCCACCGTCAAAGTCGAGCCGTATCCGGCCGCGCTGACGTTCCTCGCGCAGGGCGCGTTGCTGCCGCTGTCGGGCGACCGCCGGGTGGGATTTCTCGTGCGCGATGTCGGGCGCGTCCAGGTCGAGATCGGCCGCGTCCTGCCGAATCAGCTGCAGCATCTCGCGGGTCAGATGTACGACTTCGCGCAGCCGAACCTCTATGGCGGTCTGGAGGATCGCCTGATCGAACGCGTGATCACGACGCGCGATTACCCGAGCCAGCCTGGCAAACCGGCCTACGACAGCATCGACCTGGGCCGGTAC
>JANOGJ010000720.1:0-2037 GCA_031405995.1 Acidobacteriota bacterium | reverse complement strand
CGCAATCGCCCTCGTGGATTGTGAGTGCGGTGTCTTCTGCGACCTGCGACGTGATCGCGGCGAGAACGAGGTCCGCGGTCGCCGCGTTGAAGGAATCGGGCGACACGACCAAGGCAGGCCGTCTCTTTGAGGAACTCAAGTCGGTGAACGGAAAAGAGACGAGGACGATGTCGCCGCGCTTATAGCTTGTCGTAGACGGCATCGGCCGGATTGTTCCAGAAGTCGAAGCTCTGCTCGGCGGCCTTCAGCCAGCCGAACGTTTCCCGGATATCCCGGAGTTCCTCCTCGGAAAACACCGTGTAGATCTTGCCCGGCTTCGCGCCCTCGACCTTCTCAAGCGGCTCGAACACGCCATTCTTGTACGCGGCCTTGATGCTCATACCGGTCCTCTAATCATACGCCGCCAAGCCGCTTGGCACCGAACGGGCACGAGCTCGCGGCCAGCGGGTCGCTCACCGGTGCTTCGAGGGAATACCAGGTATTAATGCGTTGGCGTCCCCACCGGGAATCGAACCCGGGTCTCGGCCTTGAAAGGGCCGCGTCCTGACCGCTGGACGATGGGGACGTGCGAAGGCGCAACTAACGATAACAGATGCTATCCTCGGCTCGTGCGCCTGAGCGCCGTGCTGCTCGCCTTGTTAGCCTCTGCCGGCCTCGCCGCCCAGACCGCCGTCGACGTCACCACGCTCGGCCCGCAAGTCGGCGCGCGTGTCACCGACTTCTCGCTCGCCGACCAGCGCGGCACGACCCAGAGCCTCCGCGCCGCCGCCGGCCCGAAGGGCACGATGCTCGTGTTCTTCCGGTCGGCCGATTGGTGACCCTACTGCCGCACGCAGCTGGTCGAGCTGCAACGCAATCTCCCGCTGATCAAGAAAGAAGGCCTCGGCCTCATCGCCGTGAGCTACGACAGCCCCGAGACGCTGGCCGCCTTCGCCGAGCGACACACGATCACGTTCCCGCTGCTGTCCGATCCCGGCTCGAAGACGATCGACGCCTGGGGTCTGCGCAACGAGGCGTCGCGCGGGCGCGAGGCCGGCATCCCCCACCCGGGCACGTTTGTCATTGACCGGTCGATGACCGTCGTCGAGCGCGCGTTCGAGCAGGCCTACCAGGAACGGAGCACGGCGGCCGGCATCCTCGCGCGCATCGGCGGCGCCGTGGCGCCCGCGGCGCCCGCCAACATCACCGGCGGCCAACTCACCGCCATACTCGGCGTAAGCGACCCGACCGCGGCGCCCGGCCAGCGCGTCACGCTCATCATCGACATCACACCGAAGCCCAAGATGCACGTCTACGCGCCCGGACAGGAAGGCTACATCCCCCTGTCGGTCACCCTCGACCCCTCCGTCGACTTCAAGTCCCAGCCGACGAAGTTCCCGGCGCCAGGCACTTACTTCTTCGCGCCGCTCAAGGAGACGGTCAAGGTCTTCGACAAGCCGACGCGCATCACGCAGGACGTGACGCTCGGCCTCTCGGCGGACCTGCGGCGTCGCGCCACGGCGAAAGAGACACTCGTCATCACGGGCTCGCTCAACTACCAGGCGTGCGACGATAAGGTGTGCTACCGCTCGGAGACCGTGCCGCTCGCGTGGTCCCTCACCCTGACGCCCTTCATCCGATAGCCACGGGCATCGTCCTCTTCGACGGCACGTGCGCGTTTTGCGAAGGCGCCGTCAAGTTCATCGCCACGCGCGACCGCGCCGGGTACTTCCGCTTCGGCACGTCGCAATCAGCCCAGGCAGCTGCCCTGCTTGCCAAACACGGTCTCTCGCGCGAACTGGCCCGCAGCATCGTCCTCATCGAAGACGGCCAGGTTTATTTGCGATCGAGCGCGTCGCTCCGCATCGCCAAGCGCCTGACGTGGCCCTGGTCCATGGCCGGCGTGCTACTCGTCATTCCCGCCCCCATCCGTGACGCCGCCTATCGCGTCGTTGCAGCGATCCGCCACCGCGTCGCGGGCAAGTCCAACGCGTGCGAGGTCCCTCCGCCGGAGATCCGGGAGCGGATGATCTGACGTCTGCCGAGGCGGGTCGTGTC
>JANOGJ010000871.1:0-10690 GCA_031405995.1 Acidobacteriota bacterium | reverse complement strand
CAATTTTTCGACGCGTTATCTCGTGAACGACGCCTGCGTGATGGCGAAGCGGCCGAACGTCTACGGCAGTGTCTTCAGATTCGAAGGGCAGGCGTCGGTGTTCGCGACGCCGGGCGGCCCCTGCTACCGCTGCCTCCATCCGGAGCCGCCGCCCGCAGGGTTGATTCCGAGCTGCGCGGAGGGTGGCGTGCTCGGCGTGCTGCCTGGGGTCATCGGCACGATTCAGGCGACCGAGGCGATCAAGATCCTGACCGGCATCGGCGAGACGCTCGCAGGCCGGCTCCTGCTCTACGACGCGCTGCGCATGAAGACGCGGCAGATTCTGCTGCCGCGTGACCCGGCGTGTCCGGTGTGCGGCGATGCGCCGACGATCCGGACGCTCGTCGCCTATGATGACGTCTGTACCCCGGCGTCCGACGCCGCTGAACCGGGCCTTCAAGACATGACGGTCGAAGAACTTCGCGATTGGCGCACATCCGGCCGCGCACATGTGCTCGTGGACGTCCGCGAGTCGTCAGAACACGCGGTGGACCACATCGAGGGCGCCGTGCTGATGCCGCTGCGTCAGATTCTCGCCAGCGCGGGCAACCTGCCGAAGAACGTGCCCGTTGTCGTCCACTGCAAGTCGGGCGGCCGCAGCGCGGTCGCAGTCGCGATGCTTCGGCTCAAGGGCTACGACGCGCACAATCTTACGGGCGGCATCCAGGCCTGGCGGGCGAGGGTCGAGAAGTGAACGTAAGGCCCTTCGAACTTCGAAGGGCCTCTGTGGCTACTCCCCGGCCAGCAGATCCTGGACGTCGAGGAGGTCCTGCGGGCGGCCGCTCGTCTGCTTGTTCTTGATGAGGTCGGCCAGACTGATGTAGTCCACCGCTTCGGCGCCGAAGTGACCCGGCACGCGGCGAAGCCAGGCGTCGTCGAACGCGACGCCATCAATCGTGGTGAGGAGGTCGACCCGATTCGGCGCGACGCCGAGTTGCACGATCTTCCCGGGGACCGCGAAATCCGCTGCTGCCAGTCCGAGATTTCCGAAACCAAAATCGTCCAGCGCGGCCAGCAGGCGGTCGGCGTTCGCCTGTGTGGCCTCGACGAACACGTCGATGTCCTTCGTGAACCTCGGTCGGCCATGGAACGCGACCGCGTAGCCCCCGACGACGATGGCTCTAACGTTCCGGCGCTTCAAGCACGCGAACAGTTCTTCGAAGTCCTTCGTGGTGAACCCCCTTGAGCCTGGCCCAGTGCCTTCGAAGGTCCTCGACCGCCGCGATCCGTGCCTCGGGCGACATGGCGCGCCAGAACTCACGATCGGCGCGTCGATCCTCGTCAAATGAGCCGGATTTCCGCACCCAGACGTCAGTCACTGGACGAACCATGATACCGCAGCGACACGCGGCATCCAGGTCTAATGGAGCCGCGTTGCGCCGGGATGCTGGACGGGCAGGCGCTCGCGTTCCGCGGCGCGCGCCAGTCTGGCGTCGTACGTGATGAAGGCGGCGGGATCGTCGCCGAGCGTCAGCGCGGCGGCGAGTTGGATGGCATCGAATGTCCGAAGACTCCGGTCCTTTAACGCCGCCGCCCGGCCGATGATGGCGTCATCAATCCGCAGCATCACCAGGCCGCCTAGCACCGCGTCGGCGCGCGCGTGTTCCACGCGTGACGCGCCCATGCGCCGGAGAGCACGATGCACCTCGACCTGGGCGAGGGCGACCGTGACACGATCCGGCCATCTCGCAAGCGTCGAGATCAATGCGTCACTTTCCGGCTCGGTCTTCACGAGTTTCACGATGGCCGACGCGTCGATGTAGACGGGAAGGACGTTCACACGATGTCGTCCCGCACCGCACGCAGGGCTCTGGTCAGCGCCGTGCTCACGCGGCCGATCGGCCGTCCCAGCGCCAGGAGATCCTGCGTCGCCGGTCTTGCCCGGCCAGACGCCACCAGTCGCTCGACGGTGGTGTCGCGCGAAGGCAGTGGGATGAGCATCGCGACGGCCCGCCCGCGGTCGGTCACGCGGAACACCGTGCCGGTCGCGAGGCGCGCGAGGTAGACGCTCAGATTCTGCCGCAGTTCCCGCACGCCCACCGGCACTTCGCGCCTTCGAGTGACTGACATGTAGCACATTGTAGCACCTCAGCGTGCCGATCAGCAGGCGGGAACATTATCGGTGGAAGCCCTCGCCCGACGGTGCTAGCTTGGAGTCCGCGTGATGCCTTTCAGTGCTTGGCTTCCTCCTGACCTCTCTTGTGGCTATCTGTCTGTCTGGCGTTCCTGGCCAGCCGCGGCTCGTCGCATCGCCGCTCGCGGCGCCTCAGCAAGTGCCCGTCTTCCGCAGCGGTGTCGAAGTCGTCACCGTCGACGTCGTCGTCCTCGACAAGAACGGCAGGCCGGTGCCCGGTCTGCAGCCGGCGGACTTCGTTGTCACGGTAGGGAAGCGCGTGCGCCGCCTCGTGGCCGCGGATTATTTTTCGACATCTTCGCGACCGACGCAAGCGGCCGTCGGGGTTGATCCCAGAGGCGCGCTCGCGCCCGGCACGGGCACCGCCACGCCCGCCGGCGGACGCACGTTCATCTTCGTTGTTGACGTTGATGAGATCCGCGCCGGGGAGGGCCGCATCGCGCTCAGAAACGTCGCCGACTATCTCGACCGGCTCGACGCTGACGACCGCGTTGGTCTCGTCTCACTCCCGTCCGGGAGGCCACGCGTGGAACCGACGTCGGACCGGGTGGCGATCAGGCACGCGCTCGGCATGATCGTCGGCACCTCGAATCGCATTCGCGAGCCGCAAATGACGCCCGGCGAGGCAGCCGGCATTGCACGCCGCGATGGCCGGGCGCTCCTCGCCTGGTGGCAGCGGGGCATGGAAACAAACCGGTGCCGGCGTCCGCCGCAGAGGCCGCTCGAGGAGGCGAGGGAGGTGCCGGCAGCCTGTCAAATCGAAGCCGAAGGCGCGTTGCAGCAGCATCGCCTGCACACGCGCATCATGATGGATTCGCTCGCGGCGTTGGTCACAGGGATGGCGCCGCTCTCTGGCCAGAAGACTCTCGTGCTCGTGTCCGAAGGGCTGTTCAACGATCCCCAGTCGCAGGGGGACGTCGATCGCTTCGCCGCGGCGGCCGAACGTGCTGGCGTCACACTCTATGCGGTGCACCTGGACGCGCCTCGGATGGAAGCCGCGGCCGGTCCGAACAACATCACGATGACGCGCGCCCTCGACGATCGGGTCGGGTTCGATGGGATGGCGGAGGTCGCCGTCGCGGCTCGGGGAACCGCGTTTCGCGTGGTCGCCCAGGCGACTGCCGTCCTCGAGCGCATCGACACCGAACTGTCCGGCTACTACCTCCTGTTCTTCGAGCGCGACGCCAACGACCGTGAAGGCCGCCGCGAACGGATAGAAGTGAAGGTCAATCGGCCGGGCCTCGAGGTTCGGGCACGGCGCGAATTCACCCCGGGACCCGGACGCGTGACTGCTACACTACGCGCGTGGACAGCGAGCTCCGACGCGCGCTTGCGGAGGATTCGCGGATTGCGTACGCGCTGGTGTTTGGGTCGCAGGCCAGAGGCACCGCGCACGCGCACAGCGACGTGGATGTCGCCGTGGCCTTCCGGGCCGGCGAACGCCCGGGTGTGCTCCAGATCGGCGAGCTCATCGGCCGGCTTGAATCGGCGGCAGGCCGGGCCGTTCACCTGGTGATGCTCGACGAGGCGCCGCCCGGCCTGGCCTATCGCATCTTCCGCGACGGGCGGCCGCTCGTGGTGCACGACGAGCCCGCGCTCAAGACCCGCCTGGCCCGCGCCATCCTCGAATACCTCGACTTCAAGCCCGTCGAGGATCTGTTCGCGCGGAGCATCCTGCGCCCAGGTCATGGTCGATAAGGCGCTGGTCGCCGCGAAGGTCGCGTCCGTGCGGGATGCGGTGGCGCGGATTCGCGCGGTGCTACCCGAGGACCGCGCAGCTTTTCTCGGGGATCGCACGGCCCGGGAAGTGACCGTGCTCAACCTGTTTATCGCGCTCCAGGACTGCCTCGCCTTGGCGACTCACTGGCTGGCGGACCAGGGCCTGGACGTGCCGGACACGTACGCGGACGTGTTCCGGCGTCTTGGCGAGCGCGGGGCGGTCCCTGCCGACCTGGCGGCTCGGCTGTCGGCGGCCTCAGGATTCCGCAACCTGATTGCCCACCAGTACGGCGTGCTGGACTGGTCCCGCGTGCATGCGATCGCGACGGAGCGTCTCGGCGACCTGCTCGAGTTCTGCAGTCAGTTGACCCGCGAAGCGTAGCCGAGCGCCTCGCGCAGCAACCGGATGACGTCATTGTCATTCGGCACGAACTGCTGCCAGTCCAGGATGTCGGCGATGGTCGCCGTCGCCGTTCGTCCTGCGATCCCGGCGCGCTCGATCAACGCGTCGAGGGTGCACGGATCGGCGACGTCGAGATGGGATTCCAGCGGGCCGCCGAGCCGCAGGGATCTGACCCTGGCGCTCAGGACGCGCATGAGGTCGCGCGCGTCGTGCGGGTGCCTGATGCGCGCGAGATAGCAGGTGGCGGTCAACGTACTGACGCTGACGGCGGAGCAGCGCGCCCACGCGCCGTTGGTCTTGAGGTCTTCATCGGCTTCGAGCGCCATCAGGATAAAGCTCACCAGACGGCCGGACGGCGTGCGGTCGACCGAGCGTCGCGCGGCCGGGAGGGGCTTCGCCAGAGCCCGCTTCACGACCCGCACAAACGGGTCGATCTTGAACGGCTTCTCGAACACGTGGAGCGCGCCCTGCGCCATCGCCTCGACCGTGATCTCCGTCGACAGGAAGCCGCTCACGATGATGACGTTCGCCGGGATGTGAGCCCGGATGGCCTCGAAGGCCTCGAGGTCCCTGGCGTCTTTCAGGCGCAGGTCGAGGACCACGGCGCGCGGCGAGCGCGTGGCAACAATGGCGAGGGCTTCGGCGAGGCTCGTGGCGGTCAGCACGTCGCAGTCGACGGCTTCGAGGGCGCGGACGACGACCGCGCACGCGTTTGCGTCGTCCTCGACAACGAGGACGAGCGACCGCGGCGCGGGATCGAACGGGCGCGCCGCCGACGATGAGGGCATCCGGTGCCTCCACTTCGTTGTCCGGGCGGGCGGGCGGGCGGGCGGGTGGGGACGAACCTTCCTGCAGCGCTCGCGCGGGGAGTGTCCGCGAGGATAGCACGACACCGCGCTGGTGATTTCTCCGGTGATTTGTCCGTGTGTTTCTCCGCTGGATTTTCCGGCGAGTCTTCCGGGGGTTCTTGAGGGAGATTGAGTAAACGAAGGCATATGCTCCGACCGATCGAGCCGGTGAGCTTTCGCCGGTCGTTTCAGGAGAACATGTCGGTCCAACAATCTCGATGGCGCTCGACTCTAGACATCGTCACGACCGTCGTGACACTTGCCACGTGCATTTTCGTGGTCGCCCTGATTGCACAGCAGAGGTTCGGCAGGCCAGCGCCTGCTTCTCCCAAGCTTGCTGCCGGTGCGGTCTTGGAGCCGACAGCTGAAATAGGGTTCGGCTCATCCGATGTGACAATCCTGGTAGGCATTAGTTCGACATGCCGTTTCTGCGATGAGAGCATGCCCGCATTTCGGCAATTGAACAAGTACGTCCAATCGCGCAGCTCCATGCGCGTACTGGCAGTCGCACTCGAGCCAATCGAGACCCTGCGGACGTACCTTGCGCGAAGTGGCCTGACGGCATTTCAGCCATTCACGATAGATCGTGGGGCCCCCGTCTCCGTAGTTGCAGCGGTCACCCCGCAGGTAGTTGCGGTCAACCGTGATGGCACTGTGCTGGAGGCGTGGGCAGGCAAGATCACTGAGGACCAACTGAACAACTTCGTTGGACGGCTCATTGGCGCGACACCGCCTCGATGATTGCGCGTCGAAGGCGGAAACAGGATGGACATTCTGAGAAGGAGAAAGTCATGAGAAAGATACGTTTGGCCTGCCTCACGTTGACGCTGAGTCTGCTTGCAGTCTTCCCGCAGTCCGCAGCAGCTGCAACCTGCTGTCCCATCTTCAACGGGTTCTGCGACAATCTCTGCGCAACGCATCAAGGGACGTTCAATACGGACTGTAACGTCGGCATGAGCCACTCCGATTACTGCTGGTGCATCGACGATACGGGGACGCCTATTTATGGGGAACCCTCCGGCAAGTGCGGCGCTTGACCACAGGACGGCGGTTCGGATCGCCCTCACGCGTCGCCATGCGTTTCACGGGGACCGTAGGGGGGACGCGACGGGCACGGCGACCGTCCCGTCTCCCGTAACCCCATCCCTGAGGGACCCTCCTCGGGCGTTGTGAGCCGGCTTGACGGTGCGATACTGTCAGGGTAAGACGTAGCCATGGACTTCAGACTCGCCGTCCGCGACATCCGGCGGCGGCCAATGGTCTTTGTCCCGACAGTTGCGGCCCTTGCCTTGTCGATCGCCGTCACGTGTTCACTCTTCTCGGTCGTTGATGGTCTGTTGCTCCGCCCCTTGCCGTTCCTCAAACCAGACCGGCTCGTCGCGATGGAATACCGGCTCGTCGGTGGGCGGCCGCCAAACCCGCGGTCTCCAGGCTTCCTGGAGAAGCGAGAGGCCCTGCGCCATGGCGTCGAGCAGTCGTCGCTGATCGAAGGGGCAGCACAGTCGGGTTTCAAATCTTTCTTCCGGCCCGATCAGGCACGGGACTCCGGCCTGGAGGTCACCGGCGTCGATTCCCGCTTCTTTCGTCTGCTCGGGTTGACGCCCGCAGCCGGCATCGACATCGGTCCGGATGATGAGCGAACTCCGGCGGCGCAGGCACTTGAGTCCGAAGTGCCGCTGCCGATCGTCATCGGCCATGACCTATCGAGACGCCTTTTCGGCTCGACACACGCGGCCCTTGGCGTCCACGATCTCGCCGGACGCCGTGTGCGCGTCATCGGCGTGATGGGGCCCGGAGTGAAGTTCCCAGGGGAAACGAATGTCTGGGCGCCGGTGCCCTCGGTGCGCAGCTTTCTGCCGGCGTACGCGCGCTTGCGACGCGGCGCTACCGTCGAGCAACTTGCGAGTACGTTTCCAGATCTCGAGGTCAAGTCCCTTCGAGAGGCTGTTCGTCCTGGTGACAGCCGCGCGCTCGTTGTGCTCTTCCTTGCGGCCGTCCTCCTGCTGCTCGTCACTTGGATACAAGTCGCGGCGCTGACGATCTCGGGCGCAATGGGCCGACTTCACGAGATGGGCGTGCGGCTAGCGCTCGGTGCGAGCCGGCTAAGGGTGGTCCGCCACTTTGCCGTTCAGAATGTGTTTGTCGCTGTCGCCGCCGCTGGCGTGGCCTGGCTGACGGTTCCTCCATTGACGCGGTTCATTGTCGAGATGCTCCCCACGGAACTCCAGCGTGGCCAGTATCTGGCCCCAAGCCTGCGGACTCTTTCATTCAGCTTCGCGCTGTCATTCGTGGGGCTCGTCCTTCTGACGATGCTGCCGGTACTGGTGGCTCGCCGGGTGACGCCACTCGGCGCCCTGACGGGCCGCCTCGCGGAGAAACCGCTTAGCGCGGACCGGTGGCGGCAGGCGCTGCTGGTCGGTCAAATGACGCTGACGGCGGTCCTCTTGTACCTATCCGGCCTGACGCTCCACAGCTTCGTGCGTGTGACGACGTTTGACTACGGGTTCGATGCCGACAATGTCCTGCTGTTCACGCCGCCGGCGTGGGCGCCCTACCGCGGCACAGCGCAGCAATACGACGCCCTCTTTGATCAGCACACCCGAAAAGTCGAGGCAACCATCGAGGGTCTGCGATCCCTCCCTGGCGTCAGGGCCTGCGGGTTGTTTTCCGGTCCGCTGAGCGTAGGGATTCACTGGTCGGAGGCGGCACCGGTTGTGTCGTTTGATGGGCAACCGCGGATGGAGGTGCTGGCGCGGGCAAATGCTGTGGGCATCGACTTCGCGCAGACCTTGGGCATCGGAATCCTGGTGGGCCGCAGCTTCGACGACGCACCGCAGGCCGGTCAACATAACCAGGTCGTGATCAATGAAACGCTCGCCAGGCAGCTGGTACCGGAGATCGACGGGCCAGGACCGTCGCTCTGGGTAACGGTGGTCGGTCGAGAAATTCGAACTGCCGCCGGTGGTGGGCGAATCGTCGGTGTGATCAGGGACCTCGTGCAGAAGGCGCCAGGAATGCCCGCGGTGGCCGAGTTTTTTGAGCTCGATCGGGGAGGGCGGGCGTCAAATGTGATTGCAGTGAGAGCCGAGCCGCGTGACGAGACCGCCGTCCGTGCGACCCTGGAACGTATCTGGGGTCAATTCTCGCCGCGTCAAATCGCACGGATGCAGGACCACAGGGGCCGTGTTCTCGCCCCGTACCGCAGCCAGTCGCTGATGCTCGGCGTCATTGCGTTGTGCTGTTTGCCCATTGCCGGCATCGGATTGATCGGAGCGCTGAGCTATTCCGTGCGCGCCCGGACGCGAGAAATCGCGATCCGAATCGCGATTGGCGCGGATCCACGTACGGTCCGCCGGGCGATCGTGCGGCGAGCGCTCGTGACCGTTGGCGTTGGCATCATCCTGGGGACGGCAATGGGCGCGGCCGTGGGCTCGCTGATCGCACACCAGTTGTTTGAGGTCCACCCTGCTGACGTTTCGACGATGGTCGCCGTCGCCGCGGGACTGATGTTGCTTGGCTGGTTGGCAGCGGTCTTACCTGCGCGTCAGGGAGCCAGAGTCGATCCAGCTGTTGCCCTCCGTAACGCGTAATAAGCAGTAGAATCAACAACTTACGGCTAGGGCCTTGCCGTACGGTGACTGCCGCGGCTAAAATGGACCAGTTCGGTCGGACATCAAGTTCGGCGGCCCAAAGCCCGGGCCGCCCTGCGAAGGACAAATGCTGAGGCTCTCGAAAAAGGCGGACTACGCCCTCCTGGCGATGCGGCACCTGGCGGCCCAACCGGACCGGGACGCCGTGTCCGCGCGCGAAGTCGCCGAGACCTACGACATCCCGCCCGAACTCCTGGCTAAAGTCCTGCAGCAACTCGCCCGCGCCGGCCTGCTCGCCTCGCACCAGGGGATGCACGGCGGCTACATGCTGGCGCGCGCGCCCAAGACGATCTCGGTCGCCGACGTCATCCAGGCCATTGACGGCGCGCTGACCGTGACGGCATGTTCGGAAGCCGACCACAGCTGCGACCAGTACTCGAAGTGCAACATCCGCGACCCGCTCTGGAAGATCAAGGACCGCATCGTGTCGGCGCTCGCCGCGACGTCCGTCGCCGAACTGGCCGCCGATCTGTCGACGCACGCCGCGCCGGGCGTCGTGCCGATGGCCGTGCTGAGGAAATAGCGATGATTGCTGTGACTGAAACTGCGGCCGCGCAGATCGTGAAGCTCATGGCCAAGGAGCATCAGGACGCCACCGGCCTTCGCGTAGGCGTCAAGGCCGGCGGCTGCTCGGGCTTCGAGTACGTCTTCGCCTGGGAACCGGCCCCGAAGGACGGCGACCTGGTCTTTGAAGGACCGAGCGGCGTGCGCGTGTGGATCGACCCGCGCAGCCACCGCATGCTCGACGGCACGACGCTCGACTACGACATGAGCCTGCTCAGCCGCGGGTTCGTGTTCCAGAATCCGCACGCCAAGACCACCTGCGGTTGCGGCACTTCTTTCACGGTCTGAGGCCATGTCTACATCTACAGAAACCATCGAACAACTCGCGTCCAGAGAGTACAAGTACGGCTTCGAGACCACCCTCGAGACCGACACGTTCCCGCCGGGCCTCGACGAGGACGTCATCCGGCGCCTGTCGGCGATCAAGGAAGAGCCCGAGTGGATGCTCGAGTTCCGCCTGAAGTCGTTCCGGGCCTGGCTCGACATGAAGGAGCCGACCTGGCACAACCTCAAGATCCAGCCGATCGACTACCAGGCCGCCAGCTACTACTCGGCGCCGAAGAAGAAGCCCGAGCTGACGAGCATGGACGAGGTCGATCCTGAAGTGCGCCGGACGTTCGAGAAGCTGGGGATCCCGCTCGAAGAGCAGAAGCTGCTCTCAGGCGTGGCCGTGGACGCCGTGTTCGACAGCGTCTCGGTCGCGACGACCTTCCGGACCAAGCTCGCGGAGATCGGCATCATCTTCTGCTCGTTCTCGGAAGCGGTGAAGCACCATCCAGAACTCGTGCGCAAGCACCTGGGGTCCGTCGTGCCGTACACCGACAACTTCTTCGCGACGCTGAACTCCGCCGTGTTCAGCGACGGGTCGTTCGTGTATGTGCCGAAGGGCGTCCGCTGCCCGATGGAGCTCTCGACCTACTTCCGCATCAACGCCCGCAACACCGGCCAGTTCGAGCGCACGCTCATCATCGCCGACGAGGGCGCGCATGTGAGCTACCTCGAGGGCTGCACCGCGCCGATGCGCGACGAGCACCAACTGCATGCGGCGGTGGTCGAGCTGGTCGCGCTCGATGGCGCGACGATCAAGTACTCGACGATCCAGAACTGGTACCCCGGCGACAAGAACGGCAAGGGCGGCATCTATAATTTCGTCACAAAGCGCGGCACGGCCCACCGCAACGCCAAGATCACCTGGACGCAGGTCGAGACCGGCTCCGCGATCACCTGGAAGTACCCAAGCTGCATCCTGCAGGGCGACAACTCGGTGGGCGAGTTCTACTCGGTTGCGACGACGAACAACTGGCAGCAGGCCGACACGGGCACGAAGATGATC
>JANOGJ010000791.1:0-5721 GCA_031405995.1 Acidobacteriota bacterium | reverse complement strand
GGCTGGACGATCGTGTCCGACGTGGCCTGGGTGGGTTACGACGAAATCCCGCGCGCGATCATGGCCGGCTACACCTGGATCCTGGAGGAGGCTGCGGCCCAGTGGGGCGACCAGCGCCCGGATCTCGTCGTCGTTCAGGCGGGCGTCGGAAGCCTGGCGGGCGCGGTCGCAGGATGGCTCGTCGCGCGGTACGGTCCCGAGCGGCCGGTACTGATGATTGCCGAGCCGAACGGATCCGCGTGCGCGCTGGCGTCGCTCAACGCAGGCCGGCGGGTGACGCTCCCTTCATGCGCGCCGACGGCCATGGCGGGGCTCCGCTGCGCGGCGGTCAGCACGGCGGCGTGGCCCGTGCTCCAGGCCGTCGCGGACGCCGCGATTGCGGTGCCGGAGGATCTCGTCGAACACGTGGGCCGGCGCTTGGCGGCACCCGAGTCGGGCGATCCGTCGATCAGGGCAGGCGCCTCGGGCGCGTGCGGCGTCGCGGCGGTCACACGACTGGCGCTCGAGCCCGCGCTGGAACCGCTCCGCGCGGCTCTTGGCGTCGGCCCGTCCATGCAGGTCCTGGCGATCGTCACCGAGGGTCATCCGTGACCAGCATCGACCACGTGTTCGCCGTGCTCTTCGTCGTGGGCTTGCCGGCCTATGCGGCCTGGGAGTTTCCGCGAATGGCACGCCAGCTTGAAGCAGGAGTGCCGAGCGCGCGCGCCTCCGAGTACGCGTGGACCATGGCGATTCAATGGCTCCTGACGATCTCGCTGCTGGCGTACTGGGTGTACCTCGGACGACCGGTCGCGTCGATGGGCCTCGCGTGGCCCCCGACAGCCCTCACCGCGACAGGAACGTTGCTGCTCGCGGTCGCCGTCGTTGCGTTCTTCGCGCAACAGGCTCGCGCGGTCGCTCGGTCTCCGGAGGCTCGCGCGCAGTTGCTCACGCAACTCGACGCCCAGCCGGCGGCGCGCGCGCTGATCCCGCGAACACGCACAGAAGCGCGCCTGTTTGTTGGCGTCGCCCTCACCGCCGGCATCTGCGAGGAGGTGCTCTATCGCGGGTACCTGCTGTGGTACATCGATGGATTCCTGGAGCGCGGCGTCGCCGTGTCTGCCGCCATCGTGGCGTTCGGCGTGGCGCACGCGTACCAAGGCGTGCGCGGCATGGCGCTGACCGGCATCGTCGGAGGCGTGTCGATGGCGCTGTATCTCCTGACCGGCTCCCTGATCGCGTCGATCGTCCTGCACGCCGCCACCGATCTCGCCAACGGCCACATGGCGCGCGTGGCGCTCGCTACCGTCCCACCGCCGTCATCATCATCTCGATGAGTCCGGCGCGCGTGACGAGCCGGGCGCCGACCGACGTCCTGGCCGGCGGCTCGGTCGGAAAGAACTCCCGATAGACGTCGTCCACTTTCTTCTGCTGCCCGAGGTCGGGCAGGTAGATCGTGTTGTCCACCACGTGACGGAAGGACAAGCCGATGCCGTCGAGCGTGCGGCCGATCCGTGCCATCGTCTCCCGCGCCTGCCCGGCGACGTCGTCCCCGTTGGTGCTGGTGTTCCCCAGAACGCCCGACAGGAACACCAGATCTCCGGCGCGAACGGCTGGGGAGAGCGGCAGGCTCGGAGAGACCGACGCGCCGAGCACCTCCTTGCGGCCGGTGGTCGCGATGAGCGTGATTTCGACCGTGGTTTCCAGACCCATCAAGTCGGTGACGGCGGTCGAGCGCGCCGGCGGATCCTGGGTGAAGTACTTGCGGTACTCGTCGTTCATCGCCTCGAAATACGTGTCGTCGGTCAGAAAGACGAGCGCCGCGACCACGTCCGCGTACGAAAGGCCGGCGGTCTTGAGAAGCACGCCGGCGTTGTCGAGGACCGTCCGTGCCTGAATGTTGATCGAGCCGGCCACGACCGAGTCGTCCACCCCTCGCCGGCTCACGAGACCCGCCAGAAAGACAAGGCCTCCGGCGCGGACGATGAGGGAGTACGGCCGGGACGACTGGGCCCAGCCGGCCGGATGCAACACCTCCCGTGGCGCGCCCGCCGGCACTGCGACCGCCGACATCCCGATGAGCGCGCCATCGGCGAGGTCCGCGACGACCGTCGTGCGCGCGGGCGGCTTGTCGGCGAAGGACTGCCGGTAGACGTCGTTCATCGCCTGGAAGTCGGACGCGCGCCTGAGGTACACGTGCACGGACACGGCCTGGGCGAGCGACGAGCCGGCCGCCTCGAGGGCGGCGGCGAGGCGGGCGATCGTCCGTCGCGTCTGCGACTCGATGTCCGGACCCGCGAGCTTCCCGTCATCGCCCGTTCCGGTCACGCCGGAAAGAAAAACGAAGCCGGCGGCGGTAACCGCGGTGCTGTACAGCGCCCCGGGCACTCCTACGTTAACGACGCGACGATCCTGCATGAAGGACACCCCATTGCCCCATTAGAATAACGTCATCATGAACTCAGAATCGCGTCGCAAGTTTTTGAAAACGGTGCCCGCGGTCGTGGCAGGGGCAATGGTGGGCAAGGCCTACGCGCAGGGCCAGGGTCCCCAGAACGCCGGGCCGGTCAAGCCCGAGACGGTGGAGGCCGCCGAGGCCATCACGGGCGTTGATTTCCACCGGGAAGATGAAACGGCGATCGCGAACGGGCTGAACACCCGCCTCCGCACGTTTCAGCAACTCCGGCAGAGCGAGATTCCGGTCGACACGGATCCGGCGATCATGTTCAAGCCGTCGCTGCCCGGCCGCGAGCCGAAGGGCCCGGCAACGCCTGGCGCGGCGATCAAGTACGCGAAGCCGCCGCTCACGCTGAAGCGGCCGGCCAACCTCGAAGAGGTCGCGTTCTGGCCGGTGGCCAAGCTCGCCGCGCTCATCGAGCGCCAGCTCGTGACGTCGACCGAACTCACCGAGATGTACCTCGCGCGGCTCAAGCGCTACCAGCCGACGCTGAACTTCTACGTGACGCTCACCGAAGACCTGGCGCGCCAGCAGGCGGCCGACGCGGACCGCGAAATCAAGGCGAAGAAATACCGCGGGCCCCTCCACGGGCTGCCGTGGGGCGCGAAGGATCTGTTTGCGACCAAGGGCATCCGCACGACCTGGGGCGGTGAGCCCTACGTCAACCAGGTGTTCGACTACGACGCGACGGTCGTCGAACGGCTGCGCGAGGCGGGCGCGGTGCTCGTCGCCAAGCTCACACTCGGCGCCCTCGCGCAGGGCGATCGGTGGTTCGGCGGCCGCACCAACAACCCGTGGAATCCGCAGCAGGGATCGAGCGGATCCTCGGCGGGTCCGGGGTCGGCGACCGCCGCCGGCTGCGTGGCATTTTCGATCGGCACCGAGACGCGTGGCTCGATCATCTCGCCGTCGAGCGTCAACGGGGTCGTGGGTCTCCGACCGACGTACGGCCGCGTGAGCCGGCATGGCGCGATGGCGCTGTCGAACACCATGGACAAGGCCGGACCGATGTGCCGGCACGTCGAGGATTGCGTCCTCGTCCTGAATGCGATCTACGGTCCCGACAAGCACGACGGCACGGTGGCCGACGCGGCGTTCAAGTGGACTCCGGATCTGCCGCTCGCGGGTATCCGGATCGCCTACGCGCGCGCCGGTTTCGATCCGTCAGCAGCGGGACGCGCGGGCGGCGGCGCGCCGGGCGGTGGCGGCGGACGCGGTGCCGGTCGCGGCGGATTGACGCCCGAGCAGGCGGCCGCGCAAGCCGAAGAGCGCCGCAAGATGTACCAGGACGTGCTCGACACGTACCGCAAGCTCGGCGCCAAGCTCGAGGCGGTCGATCTTCCGGACCTTCCGCTGGCCAATCAGATCGGGTTCATCCTGGAAGTCGAATCGGCCGCGTCGTTCGACGAGCTCACCCGCTCGGGCGACGTCGACCTGTTGCGGACGGGCACCTCGGCGAGCACCTGGCCCAACACGTTCAAGACGGCGCGCTTCGTTCCGGCCGTCGAGTACCTGCGCGCGCAACGCGGACGGACGATCCTCATGCGTCAGATGGGCGAGTTCATGAGCAAGTTCGACGTGCTGCTCTCAGCCGGGAGCGACGCGACGCTCGGCGTGACGAACCTCACCGGGCACCCGGCGATGACGGTCAAGTGCGGGTTCCAGGGCGGCCTGCCGCGCATCCTGATGCTGACCGGCCAGCTGTACGACGAGGCGACGATGTGCCGCGTGGCGCTCGCGTACGAGCAGGCGACGGAATGGAAGGACAGACACCCGACACTGGCATAGCGGGTTCAGGGTTCAGGGGTTCAGAGTTCTGGTTCCCAACCGCCTCCACGAACGGGGTTATTGATAATCGCCGGTAGGGGCGAGCGCCTCGGCCGCCGCAGGGACACCTGGACGGACGCCGCTGAATTCACGCGCGCGATCTGCTTTGTGATCGCCTGCCCCGCCTGTTGCGCTGTCAGATCGACGACTTTGATCGATCCGACGATGGGGAGCCGAATTGTGCCGTCGGCCAGCACGACATACGCACGCGGCAGCTCGGTCTCGCCCGTGATGTCCACCGACAGGATGTCGCCGGTCCGGATGGGCTCCCTCAGATCGGTAACCTCGGCGGTATTCGCCATCAGACGGGCGGCTCGCAAGCGCTCCCCGGCGGCTTCCAGGCCCGACGTCTCGCGCGCGCGTCTCTGCGCAAGTAGATTCTCTTCACGCTGCCCGCGCACGCCCCTGCTCAGCTCCTCGAGCTGGCGCTCGAGTTGCGCGAGGCGATCGCGGGCCTCGACCGTCCGGCGCTGATCCTGGCTGCCCACAGCGGCGATCGCTTCGGTAGCCTGACGCGCCTTGTCGTACTCGACTACGCGGGCTTCCATCATCTGTCGGACCCTGGCCTCCCGCTCGTCCATGGCGAGTTCGTATACTCGCAAGTCCAACTCTCGCTGGGTGCGCGCCATCTTCAGTTCGGCCTGGTGCATCTTCGCTTCAATCGCCGCGAGGGCGTCGCGGGGGAGCAGGCCCTTTTCGAACAAGCCCTTCGCGCGCTCGTACTCCTGACCGAGCGCCTTGAGGTCGGCCTCCGCAGCCGCTCTCTGCTGCTTCATCGCTTCCTCGACCCTCATCCGGTCGAGGCCGACTCGCTCCTGGTCCAGGCTGCGCAGCTCCGCCTCCGCCACCTGCCGCCGGGCCGCGGCCGCTTCGAGTTCGCGCTGTCGCGCTTGTTCCGCGCTCGTCGTGCCTTGCTCGTGGATGACAGCCACGCCACCAGGCACGCCGCCCGGGACGCCGCCAGGGACACCGGTGGGCACGCCAGTGGGGACACCTTGGGCGACGCCCGTCGAAATCCCCCGTTGGGCGGCGCCGGTCTTCGACACCGCCATCGGCGCGATCGCCCCGACCACCAACAACGCGACGAAGACGGACACCCACCCGCCGCCGGCCGTCGCGCCGGCTTCGGTCCTGCCGAGGATTCGCCTGACGCGCGTGAGCAGGGAGCCGTCGGTCGCAGCGAGGGCGGTTCGTGGCACGCTCATCGTGGCTAGGTCCGTCAGCGCGCTGACGTAGATCACCCGATCGCAGACGCCGACGACGAGGTCGTCGCAGCAGTGCTCGCGCTCGGCGCGCACCTGCTTCGACACCCACCAGACCGCCGGGTGGTAGAACAGGAGCGTCTCAACCGCGGATTGCAACAGGTTGACGAGGTAGTCGTGCCGCCGGACGTGCGCGAGTTCGTGGGCGAGCAGGGCCTCGAGCTGGGTCGGCGACAATCCGGAGAGCGCCACGGC
>JANOGJ010000784.1:0-13419 GCA_031405995.1 Acidobacteriota bacterium | reverse complement strand
CGGTCGGACCGCGCTTGATCCCGATCGGAACCCGGCAGCTCTGGTTGGACTGCCGGGGCCGCGGCTCGCCGACCGTCATTCTCGAGGCGGGTATCGCCGCCTCATCGCTGAGCTGGCTGCGCGTGGGACCGGCGATCGGCGAGTTCGCTCGCGTCTACAGCTACGATCGATCGGGTCTTGGATGGAGCGCGCGGACCCACGCGCCTGTCAGCGCCCGCTCGCTCGCCGCCGAGCTGCACGTGCTCTTGAAAGCGGCGGGGGTCCCGCCGCCCTATGTGATCGTGACGAATTCGTACGGCGTGTTCGTGGCGCAGGCCTTCGCCGGTCGATTCGCCGGCGAAGTCGCCGGGCTCGTGTTCGTCGATCCGATCTTTCCAGCCGAATGGCTCGAGATGACGCCCGCGATGAGGCGCCGGGTGGCCGGCGGCGTGTTCCTGTCACGCGTCGGCGCGGTGCTCGCGTCGGTCGGTGTCGTTCGCCTCTGTCTGGACCTGCTTGCGCGGGGATCGACAGGCGTGCCGCGACGCGCGGCGCGCCTCTTCGGATCGGAAGCCGCGGCGCTCCTCAGCCGGCTGGTTATTCAGGTGCAGAAGATCCCGCCCGACGCCTGGCCCGCCATGCGCGCGCACTGGTCACGGCCGAGGAGCTTCCTGGCGATGGCCGATCATCTCAACAGCCTGCGCCGGAGCGTCGCCGAAATCGCGGAGACCGCCGGGGTGGGCGACATCCCGCTCACCGTGATCACGGCGGGTTCGCAGCCACCCGCCGTTCGCGCCGAGCACGCGCGCATGGCCGCGCAATCGCGGCGCGGCCGCCACGTCGACGCGGAACATGCCGGGCACTGGATCCTGCTCGACGAGCCCGAGGTCGTAATAGAGGCGATCCGGCGCGTCGTCGAGCTCACACGATCACCTTGAACCCGCCGTAGACCATCCGCTTGGCGTCGAACGGCATGTCCTTCCCCTCCATCATCGCCGCCATGCGGCGGTAGGCCTGGCATAGCGGCGCTCCAAGACCGATTCTGCCAGTCAGTTACAACTCCCGCACCTACAAAACCGTGCGCCCGCCACGCGCGCCTGTTTCCCCACGATCCCCACTAGGTACGCAGTGTGCTCTGAGGCTATAGTCTTCCCCCCTTTCCCAAACGACGAAAGTGTGCGGCAAGACCAGGAGCACAAGCATGTTTATGCGATCAGTGGCTTCGGCGATGCTGGGCGCGGTGTTACTGCTGGCCAGCGTGAGCGGTCAGCAGCAGGCGCCGCGCGGCCCGTACGCGCCCGACGAACTCCTCGTCAAATTCAACCCGGGATCGAGCGCGCTCCAGCGAGACAGCGCGCTCGCCGGTCGCGGCGCCAGGAGCCTCCGCAGATTCCGCACGCTCGGCATCGACCTCGTCCAGATCCAGCGTGGCCTGACGATCGATGCGGCGCTCGCCCAGTTTCGCGCGACGCCTGGCGTCCTGTACGCGCAGCCGAACTACTTCCGGCGGACGACGCAGACCGCGCCGCCGAACGATCCGTTCTGGCTCGATAACAGCCTGTGGGGTCTCGGCAAGATCCAGGTCCAGTCGGCATGGACGAGCTTCACCGCCGGCGACGGCACCGTGATCGTCGCGGACATCGACACCGGCACCGACTACACCCATCCCGACCTCGAGGCCAACATGTGGCGCAACCCGGGCGAGGTCCCGGACAACGGCGTCGACGACGACGGCAATGGCTACGTGGACGACGTGCACGGCATCGACACGGCCAACCACGACTCGGATCCCATGGACGACCAGGGACACGGCTCGCACACGTCCGGCACGGTCGCCGCGGCGGGCAACAACGGCATCGGCGTCGTCGGCGTGAACTGGAACGCGAAGATCCTGTCGTGCAAGTTCCTGGACTCGACCGGGTACGGCACGGACGCCGGCGCCATCGAGTGCTTCGACTACATCGTGGCGCTCCGGCAGCGCGGCGTGAACATCCGCGTGTCGACCAACAGCTGGGGATCGCCGCGCGGGTCGGGACCGCCCGCGGCGGCGATCGAGGCGGCGATCGACGCCGCCGGACAAGTCGGGATCATCAACATCTTCGGGGCCGGCAACGACGGGCTGAACAACGACTTCACGCCGTTCGATCCCGCCAGCTACACGCTCCCGAGCATTGTCGCCGTCGCGTCCTCGGGACCGACCGACCGCCGGTCGAGCTTCAGCAACTACGGCGCGACGTCGGTGGACATCGCGGCGCCGGGCCAGGACATCCTGAGCACGTATCCGGGCGGCGGGTACGAGTACTCGTCGGGCACGAGCATGGCGACGCCGCACGTGGCGGGCGTGGCGGCGCTGCTCGCCAGCATGGACCCGACGCTGTCGGTGGCGGCGATCAAGTCGCTCTTGATCGACAACGTCGATCAGTTTCCGCGGTGGGACGGCGTGGTGTCGTCCGGCGGCCGGCTGAACGCGTTCCGCGCCGCGAGCGCCGTGAGCGCCGGCACGCCGAACACGCCGCCGACCGCGTCCATGACCGGCCCGGCCGAGGGCGCGTCCTACAAGATGCCCGTGAACATCGTCGTCTCGGCGGACGCCGCCGACAGCGACGGGACGGTAGCGTCGGTGACGTTCTACGCGAACGGGTCGCCGATCGGCGTCGACACGACGAGTCCGTACAGCGTGACGTGGGTGAACGCGCCGGCCGGCAGCTTTGCGCTGACGGCGATGGCCGCCGACAACCTCGGCGCGACCGCGACATCGACCGCCGTGAACGTGACGGTGGTCCCGAACTTCCCGCCGAGCGTGTCGATCACCAGTCCGGCCGACGGCGCCGTGTTCCCGTCGCCGGCGAGCCTGACGATCGACGCGACCGCCGATGACAGCGACGGCGTCGTGCAACAGGTGGAGTTCTTCGCCAACGGCACGGCGATCGGGATCGACACGACGAGTCCGTACAGCGTGACCTGGGACGCGTCGATGGGCAGCTACCTGCTGACGGCGGTGGCGACCGACAACGCGGGCGCCGCCGCGACCTCGGCGGTCGTGCACGTGACCGTCGATCCGATTCACGGCCGCGTCAACGTCGCGCTCGCGTCCAATGGCGGCGCGGCCACGGCCTCGTCGACCCTGAACGCGAATTACCCGCCTGCCGCGGTGACCAACGGCGACCGCAAGGGACTCAACTGGGGCTCGGGCGGTGGATGGAACGACGCGACGCCGAATGCATCGCCGGACTGGGTGGAGATCACCCTTGCGGGGATGAAGCTCATCGAGGAAGTGAACGTCTTCTCGATGCAGGACAACTACACCGCGCCCGTCGAGCCGACGCCGGCGCTCGAGTTCACGTTGTGGGGGTTGCGCGGCTTCGAGGTCCAGTATTGGACCGGGGCGGATTGGGCGGTGCTGCCCGGCGGAACGGTGGCCGTCAACAACCTGGTGTGGCGCCGCGTCGTGTTCTTTCCGGTGACGACGTCGAAGATCCGCGTGCACATCACGGCCCCGTTGAACGGGTCCAGCCGCGTGATGGAAGTCGAAGCCTGGGGCATCGGCGCCGGCGGCAACGTGGCGCCGACCGTGTCGATTGCCAGTCCGTCCGACGCCGCGACGTTCACCGCGCCGGTGAACGTGACCGTGACGGCCGAGGCGAGCGACAGCGACGGCTCGGTCGCGTCCGTCGAGTTCTTCGCGAACGGCGCCTCCATCGGGACGAGCACGACGAGCCCTTTCAGCGTGCCGTGGAGCGGCGTCGCCGTCGGCAGCTACACGCTGACGGCGGTCGTGACGGACAACCAGGGCGCGACGGCGACGTCGAGCGAGGTGCACGTCACGGTGGCTGCGGCCAACGCGCCGCCGACCGTGTCGATCACCAGTCCCACGAGCGGCGCGATCTTCATCGCGCCGGCGAATCTCGCGATCGACGCCACGGCCGGCGACAGCGACGGCGCCATCCAGCAGGTCACGTTCTACGTGAACGGCGCGTCAGCAGGAACCGACACCACCAGTCCCTACAGCGTGCCGTGGACGAGCGTCTCGTCGGGCAGCTACACGCTGACGGCGGTGGCGACCGACAACCAGGGCGCGGCCACGACGTCCGCCGCGGTGCTCGTCACCGTGAACCAGCCGCCGGGCCGCATGAACATGGCGCTCGCGGCCAACGGCGGCGCCGCGACGGCCTCGTCCACCTACAACGCGAACTACCCGGCGGCCGGGACGATCAACGGCGATCGCCGGGGGCTCGGCTGGGGCGCGGGCGGCGGATGGAACGACGGGACGTCGAACACCTACCCGGACTGGCTGCAGGTCACCTTCAGCGGGTCGAAGGCGATCGATGAGGTGAACGTGTTCTCGATGCAGGACAACTACAGCGCGCCCATCGAGCCGACGCCGACCCTGACGTTCGGGTACTGGGGCCTGCGGGCGTTCGAGGTGCAGTACTGGAACGGCACGGCGTGGGCCGCGGTGCCGGGCGGCGCCGTCACGAACAACAACCTGGTGTGGCGCCGCTTCATGTTCGCGCCGGTGACGACCACGAAGATCCGCGTCCATATCACCGGCGCGTTGAACGGCTTCAGCCGGATGATGGAAGTGGAGGCGTGGGGCGTGGCCGCGGGTGGCAACGCCGCGCCGACCGTGTCGATCGCGAGTCCGAGCGAGGGCGCCACGTTCACGGCGCCGGCCAGCATCACGGTGACGGCCGATGCCGCGGACAGTGACGGGACGGTCGCATCGGTGGCGTTCTTCGCGAACGGCGCGCCGATTGGCAGTGACCCGACGAGTCCGTTCAGCGTCACCTGGACCAACGTCGCGGCGGGCAGTCACACGCTGACGGCTGTGGCGACCGACAACCTGGGCGCGACCACGACGTCGGCAGCCGTGCACGTCACCGTCGCCGTTCCCAACGTGCCGCCGAGCGCGTCGATCACGAGCCCGGCCTCGGGCGCGACGTTCACCGCGCCGGCGAGCATCACGGTGACGGCAAACGCCGGTGACAGCGACGGGACGGTCGCGTCCGTCGCGTTCTTCGCCAACGGCGCGCCGATTGGGACCGACACGACGAGTCCGTACAGCGTCGCGTGGACGAACGTCGCGGCGGGCAGCTACACGCTGACGGCGGTCGCGACCGACAATCAGGGCGCGGCCACGACCTCGGCCGCCGTGCACGTCACGGTGACGCCGCCCGTCGGCCGCATGAACATGGCGCTCGCCGCAAGCGGCGGCGTCGCGACGGCGTCGTCCACCTACAACGCCAACTACCCGGCGTCGGGGACGATCAACGGCGACCGCAAGGGCCTGTTCTGGGGCGCGGGCGGGGGATGGAACGACGGCACGCCGAATGCGTCGCCCGACTGGCTCGAGATCAACTTCAATGGCTCGAAGACGATCGACGAGGTCAACGTCTTCACGATGCAGGACAACTACACCGCGCCGGTCGAGCCGACGCCGACGCTGACGTTCGGCTACTGGGGCATTCGCGCGTTCGAAGTCCAGTATTGGACCGGGACGGCGTGGGCGGCGGTGCCGGGTGGCGCGGTGACGAACAACAACCTGGTCTGGCGCCGCTTCGTGTTCGTGCCGGTGACGACGACGAAGATCCGCGTCTACATCACCGGCGCGCTGAACAGCTTCAGCCGCGTGATGGAAGTCGAGGCGTGGGGTGTGGCGGGCACGGCGCCCGAGAGCCTGCTGACTTACCTCACGAAGAAGCCCGCCGTTTGGGCGGGGTCGCCGTCATTGACCGCCGGTCGCAAGCCGAGCACTTCGCACATGAAGTGATAGAGGTGGATGTTGTCGAGCTGCGGCGCGACCACGCCGCGGCGGATGCGCGGACCGGCGGCGACGAACAGGCCGTGCATATCGCGGTAACGCCCGTCGTATCCGTGGGCGCCGCCTAACCGGGCCGGCGTCGGCACATTCGCCGGCCGGCGACTCACGACGGTCCACCCGGCCTCGACCAGGCCGATGATCGCGGGCACGCGGGGGTTCTTTCCGTAGTGCAGCCACGCGGGCGCGTCCTCTCGCTTGTAGACCGCCAGTGACGGGTGCTTGAACGCGAGCTTCCGATAGATCGAATCCGCCGTGGCGCCGCCGCGCGGGTTCACCGCGAGCGACGCTCCGGCGTCGACGACCTCCACCTCGGCCTCGGACACGTAGTCGCTGAGCACGATCTGCCGATCGGTGCTCGTCTGCGCCATGCCGTGATCCGACACCACAACCATCGTGACGCGACTTGTGAGGCCGAGCCGATCGATTCCCGCGACCAGCTCGCCGAGCGATCGGTCGACGCGCGCGGCCGCTTTGGCCACCTCGGGTGAATCCGGGCTGCCGCGATGCGCCGCTGAATCCACATCGCTGAAATACAGCGTGAGGAACGCCGGCGCCTCGGCCGCCGGCAGCGCCAGCCCCGCGAGGACCCGGGCCACGCGGTCGCTCGCCGGCATCTTGTCGTCGAACGGCGTCCAGAACGTGGGATGCAGCGCCTCTGATCCCGGCCAGAACATCGCCGCGCTCTTCCGTCCCTGCTTGATTGCCGTCGTCCAGATTGGCTCGCCGCCCCACCAGCGCGGATCCTTCGCCGTCGATGACGACATCGTGAACCGCTCGGCGCCAATCGATCGGTCGACGATCGTGTTGGAGACGATGCCGTGACGATCGGGACGGAGTCCCGTGACGATGGTGTAGTGATTGGGAAATGTCAGCGAGGGATACGAGGGAATCAGGCCTTCGGACCGCACGCCGCGCGCGGCCAGCGCCTTCAGGTTCGGCGCGTCCACGCGATCGAGGTAGTCCCATCGCCACGCGTCGAAGGAAACCAGAATCAGGATGGGCGTCGTCTGGGCCCGTCCAACGACGGCCCAGCCGCAGGCGAGCAGCAGGAGCAGCGCGCCGCGCCTCGTCCAGGTCGAGACCCGGGCGCCCGGAAGCCGGTTCCATCGCAAACCCACGCGCCGCGCATGCTATCTCAAGCCGGCCTCCGTAGATTCCTCCTCCGGACCGCGTGATATTCAGCAGGCTTCATCGGTTCAGGCGGCCAACCGCGACTCATTCCCGCGATGGACAACACAGCTTCACGGAACGTGAATTGCACAACAGGCAGCGTGAGGCTGCCATGACCGAACTCCTCGTCGCCGGACTCGATGGCGCAGTATGTCGCCAGACCGCGCAACGGCTGCGCGCGATCGCCCAACGCGCGGGCCTTCCCGTCGTCGTGCGTGTGACGTCGGACGCGATCGAGGTTCAGCGCCTCGGGACGATCGGGATGTGCACGCTGCTCGCGGATGGCCGGAAAGTGGCCGAAGGCCCGTTTGGTCCCGACGCCGACATGGCGGCATCGCTGGCGTCCTGGGTGGCCGCGCCGAACGAAGCCCTGGGCGCGATCGCCTGATCAACACCTGTCGGAGGCTCTATGTCCAAGATACCCACGCTCACCACCGAGAGCGGCGCGCCCGTTGTCGACAACCAGAACTCGCAGACCGCGGGTCCGGGCGGGCCGACGCTGCTGCAGGATCAACACCTCATCGAGAAGCTGGCGCGGTTCAACCGCGAGCGCATCCCGGAGCGCGTCGTCCACGCGGTGGGCACCGGTGCGTACGGCTTCCTGGAGGTGACGAGGCCGGACCTGTCCCGGTGGACGAAGATGCGGGTGTTCGAGCGCGTCGGCAAGAAGACGGACATGTTCATCCGCTTCTCGACGGTCGCCTCCTCACGCGGCGGCCCGGACGTGGCGCGCGACCCGCGCGGATTCGCGATGAAGTACTACACGGAAGACGGCAACTGGGATCTCGTCGGCAACAACACGCCCGTCTTCTTCATCAAGGACGGCATCAAGTTCCCGGACTTCATCCATTCGCAGAAGCAGGATCCGTTCACGAACCGGCAGGAGCCCGACAACGTGTGGGACTTCTTCTCGCACTCGCCGGAAGCGACCCACCAGTTCACGTGGCTCTTCGGCGACCGCGGTATTCCGGCGTCCTACCGCTGCATGGACGGCTTCAGCTCGCACACCTATCGGTGGGTGAACGCGCAGGACGAGCGCTTCTGGGTGAAGTTCCACTTCAAGACCGACCAGGGCATCAAGTGCTTCACGACGGAGGAGGCGGCGATCGTCGGCGGCCGGGACCAGCAGTACTGTCACCACGAACTGTACGAGCACATCGAACAGGGACAGTTCCCGTCCTGGACGCTCAAGGTGCAGGTGATGCCGGAAGACGAGGCGGCCCTGTATCGCATCGATCCGTTTGACCTGACGAAGGTCTGGAACTACCGGGACTACCCGCTCATCCCGATTGGACGCCTGGTGCTGGACCGGGTCCCCGACAACCACTTTGCCGAAACGGAACAGGCCGCGTTCGACCCTGGCCATTTCGTGCCGGGTATCGGCCCGTCGCCGGATCGCATGCTGCAGGCGCGGCTGTTCGCCTACGGCGACGCGCACCGGTATCGCCTTGGCATCAACCACACGCGGATTCCCGTGAACGAGCCGAAGCACGTCGTCGGCGGCGCGAAGAACTACGGCCGCGACGGCTTCATGACGACGGGCGAAAACGGCGGCCGCGCCAAGAACTACGAGCCGAATTCGTTCGGCGGCCCGGCCCAGACGAACCAGGAACTGCACGCCGGCCTGACGGCAGCGGGCGAGAGCGGGCACTACCCGCAGGTGCCGCGGGAGGTGGACGACTTCATGCAGGCGGGGGACCTGTACCGGCTGCAGCCGAAGCACGCGCAACAGCGGCTCGTGGACAACATCGCCGGCAGTCTCGCTCTGGTGTCCCGGGACGACATCATCTCGCGGTCGATCGACCACTTCCGCCGCGCGGATGCGGAGTTCGGACGACGTGTGGCGGAGGGGGTGGCAGCGCGGCGGCGCCGGGTTCTGGCCGGCGCGGCGCCATAAGAGGCGCGATTAGCGCGCGGTGATCAAGAACGGCTGGCCCCACGCCATCTGGCCATTGCTCTCGATGACCCGCGCGCGGACGTAGCCTTCGCCGCCGGTGAAGCGATAGGTCGCCGTCGGCTCGATCGCTTCCTTCAGCACCACGCCGCCCTTGCCGATGAACTGCACGCGGTACTTCGAGAACGTGGTGGGCTTCACCGCGACGGTCATGGACTCGCTGTTGACGACGTAGCTCGTGAGTTCGACGCCCGTGGACGCGTAGAAGTCACCGCGCTCCATCGCGTCGAGCAACGCCCGCGCTTCGAGCCGGGCCGCGCGCACCATGACCCAGCCGCGTCCGGGCCCTGCCACGTTGGGATTCCCCGGCTGCTTGAACGTATGCGCGTCGTCGACCGCGATGCCGTAGAGCAGCCTGCCGCTCGAGAGGATCGCATCCCACGCGGCTTCGAGTCCGGCGACGCCCCCACCGCCGAAGTTGTTGACCTGCGGGTGGCCGTTGTAGATCTCGAACAGCCTGTTGTTCTCGACCTGGCGCAGTTCGTCCGGCGTAATCGACCACTGATAGTTGGGATGGTTGATGTGCGGGACGCCGCGCTCGCGCCGGATCGCGTCGACGTTGCGCTGCAGGATCTCGACGACGGACGTGCCGCCCTGCGGCGTGATCTCACGCGCGACATCGAGCCCGTTGATGTGGAGAGACTTGTCGCCGAGCTTGTCGGTGACTTCCTCGCCCCTGATGACAAGGAACTTCTCGCTCGCGCCGTGCAGGGCGTTGAGCGCGTCGACGCTCGTCAGGAAGTTGTGATCGGTGAGCACCAGGAACCGATAGCTGTGCTCGCGATACCACCGGACGACGTCGTCAGGCGTGCTGTCGCCGTCGCTGTTGAGCGTATGGGTGTGCGTGTTGCCCTTGTACCAGCGGCCCTGCGGCGACTGCTCCTGGGAGACGACCGTCCGGGAGACGTACTCCGCCCCGAGTAGCGTGACGGCCGCCGCCGCGAGAATCCACTTCGGAACGGACGTGGCGCTACTCCTTGATAGGCAGCGGTTTCCGCGGCTTAATAGCTGAACCTCAACGCGATCTGCACCGTCCGGGGAATATACAGACTGTAATTCGTGGTGAGCGCGCCGAAGTTGACATTCGTCACGTCGGTGGTCGGGAAGCCGAACTGGACCGTGTTCAGCACGTTGTAGGCCTCGATGCGCAGGCTGACCGCCCGGCCGCCGACGAACTTGAAGTTCTTGTAGAGGCCGAAGTCAACGTTGTCGAATCCATCACCGAAGAACGCGTTGCGGGGCACGACCTGATCGAGCGTATCGCCGAGCGTGTACGGTCGGAACGCGCTCGCGGGCAGCACGTCGCGCGATGTCGCCGGATCGTCCACGGACCGGCCCAGCACCGAGCGGTCGACGATGACGGGCCGGCCTTCGGCGAAGCCGTCGAAGTTCAGATCCAGGCCGGGCTGCGTGACGGTGAACGGCGTGCCCGACGCGAACTTGAGAACGGCTGAGACCTGCCAGCCGCCGAGCAGGCTGCCGACCAGATCGGTGCGGTCGCGCCAGAACGGCAGCAGGTAGCTGCCGTTGACGCTGAAGCGATGCGGCGTATGGAAGCGCGAATACCCTTTGGCGTATCGCTTGTCCGGGCCCTGCTGATTGGAATCACCTGCGCCGACGAACGTGGCCTCCGACGTCGTGTCCAGCGAACGGCTGCGCGTGTAGCTGGCGATGAATTGGAACCCGTGGCTCAGTCGCTTCACCCACTCGAATTGCACGCCGTCGTACCACGACTCGGCGTCGTTGCTGACCATGAGGTTGGTCGTGTAGCGGGGGTCGGGCCGGCGCTCGTTGACCCGCGTGACGCGCAGGCTGATCTCATTGTCACCGATCGGCACGGCCACGGGACACGTCGCGTTGACGGCGAAGCCCGGCAGTCCGGTGCCGGCGCACAGCACGTTGGCCGCGATGCTATCGATGACCTTGCCTCGCAGATCCGGGAGGCCGGCCCCCGGCGCGTTGTTCGGATGATTGACCACGAGCACTGGTCCAGCCAGCGGCGACCGTGGCAGGTTATCGAGCGCGTACTTGAGCGTGCCGATGACGTGATTGCCGTTGTACGTGACCCGGAGGCTCGAATCGAGCGGGATCTTCCGTTCGTAGCTGAGGCTCCACTGATGCGTGTACGGCATCTCGAGGTCGTTGGCCGCGATGGTGATGGAGTGCCGCGTGGTCTGGGGTCCCGGCAGGAACACGAACCCATTGGTCGGGTCCGAGACGTTGAGGCTTTGGGTGATCGTGAGCGCCAGCGCGTCGGGCGGATTGGTGCGGAGGCTGGCGCCCGTCTGCGAGAACACGGATTGGAAGATCCGGCCGTGCGTCAGGCCGTACCCGCCGCGCACCGATGAATCGCCGACCGTGTCGCCTGTCAGCCACTTGAGCCAGCCGTTGGCCGGCGGCGGCGTCCATGCGGCGCCGAGCCGCGGCTCGAAGTTGTTGGTGTCGTCCTTGAAGCCGTAGCCGAGCCGGTTCTTCTTCTCGGAGGGCGCCGACACGTATTCGTAGCGAAAGCCGAGGTTGAGCGTGAGCGTCGGCCGGATGTGCCAGTTGTCCTCGACGTAGAAGTTCGATTCGTTGATTCTGTTCTCGAGAAAGAACGGCCCGTACGACCTCGAATACGACGCGATGCACCCGTCGAGAAACGCGTCGTACGCGGTCGGATAGGTCACGCCGGCGCACACCCGGTTGAACGTCCAGACGCCGCGCGAGTTGTTGTCCGCGAAGTCGTCCAGCTGCTGCCGGCGGATGTCGGTTCCGGCTTTGAGCATGTGATTGCGAGCGAACAGCCACGAGAGGTTGTAGACGAACTGGTGGTCCTTCTGATCGCGAAGGATCGGGAAGTTGCCCGCATTCCCGATAATCGTCCCGGACACGGGCGAGCCCGTAAAGCGGACGATCGGCGTGTCATTCCCCGCGGCGATGTTGACGTTGGTGTCGCGGAGCCCCAGCCCGTAACGAAACTCGCCGACGATGTTGTCGCGCAAAACCTTGGTCCACGTCAGGCCGAAGTTCTGCTGCCGGTTGTCCTGCCGAGCCACCTCGCCGACGATGACATCGTCGCTTTCAAAGATCTGATGGGTGTACTGGTACCGGGCGGTGACGCTGTCCTCGCCGAGCAGCCAGTCGACCCGGCCCGAGTAGTCCTCGGCGGGCCGGTTGATCCCGACGACGGTCGCGTAGGTTCGATTGCTGCGGGGGTCGTTCGGGACGGCGCCGCTCGGGTAGCGCGCGATGATCGATTCGATCCAGGCCCGGTTCGCCGGCGTGTCGTTGCCGCGGGTCAACCGCGGCGCGAGCTCGTTGGCCAGCAGGAGGTCGCGCGCGTAGTTCTGCGAGCCCTGGAGCTTCGTCCGATCGAAGCTGACGAACGCGAAGAGCTGGTTCCGGCGGATCGGGAACCCGGCGGTGCCGCCGTATTGATGCCGCTGGTTGTCCGGCTTGACGGCCGAGAAATTGGCCAGCGCCGTGAGGTCGTTGCTGTCCTGCATGAACTCGTACGCGTCGCCGCGCCACTGGTTCGTGCCCGACTTGGTCTGAACCAGCACGACGGCGCCGTAGCCACGCCCGAACTCGGCGCTGTAGGTGTTGGTGATGACCTGGAACTCTTTGATCGTCGAGAGCGCCGCGCCTTGCCGGTTCTGGTTCTCGGACGAGTCGTCGTTGTTGACGCCGTTGATCTGAAATGTCGCGCCGCGCGTGCCGGTCCCGTTGAAGTTGATCGAAGAGCCGGAGGACGCCGTCGGGTTGTTTTGCCCGGACGTGGGGTTTTCCTGAAAGCCGGGAAAAATCTCCGCGAGCGAGAGGAAGCTGCCGGGCGTGAGCGTCGGCTTGTCCAGAATCTGGTCAGCCGACAGCGTGCCCTTCACCTCGGCGTTACTCGTATTGATCGGCGGCGAGGCCCCGGCGACCGTGACGACCTCAGTCACGCCGGCCGGCTTCAACCGGAAATCGGCCACGCGGGTCTGATTGAGGCCGACGTCCACGCTGTCGCGAACCGTTGTCGCGAAGCCGCTCAGTCTGGCGGTGACGGTGTAGCGTCCGAGCGGCAGGAATGGCGCGCTGTACGAGCCCGCCTCGTTGGTCACGATCTCGCGCGTCGCTCCCGTCTCGGTGTTCTTAATTGCGATGGTGACGCCTGGCATCACGGCGCCGGTGGAGTCAGTGACGGTCCCCTGCAAGGTGCCGGTCACCGTCTGCGCCGTCACGTCCGGTGGGAAAGACAAGGCCAGAGTCAGCCCCGCGAGAACGGTGATCAGACGAGTAGACATGGGGTTCCTCGCTCGATGTGGATTGGCGGTGAGGATAGTGCCGCTGTCAGGCCGTGTCAATCGCCCACCGGCGCAGGTGAATAAGGCTGTGCGCAGCCGCGATAAGATGCCCTCCGATGGCGCTCAACCCAGGCAGCCGAGTCGGCTCGTACGAGATCCTCGACCGCATCGGCGCCGGCGGCATGGGCGAGGTCTACAGGGCCCGCGACACGAAGCTCGGGCGGGAT
>JANOGJ010000722.1:0-1971 GCA_031405995.1 Acidobacteriota bacterium | reverse complement strand
GGCCTTGCCGCAGCCGTCAATGCGGACCGAGCTCGCGCCGCCGTTCGAACTGCGATGGACACCCAGCCACTGCGTCTCTCCATAGAAGTAGTTCGGATCCGTCTGGTCGGCCGCCGAGAACCCACCGTCACTGCCGTGCATCGACGTCCAGTTCTGGGGGCCGTTCGCCGGCGTGTAGAGCAGCGTGCCGTTGTCCTGAGTGCCGCCGACGATCTTGCCCGTCGCGACGTTGCCCGCGCCGCCGTAGAACTGCGTCACGCCGTAGTTGTTGTTGAGACGCGTGAACGAGGTGCCACTCGAGTCATTGAGCCGGTAGATGCCGCCGTCGTTGCCGTAGTACACCTGCCGGTTGGTCACGCCGTCGAAGTTCGGGTGGCTCACGATGGCGTGGTGATCGGAGTGGACGCTGCCGCCCATCCCCGAGAAGTTCGTGCCGTCCGTGCTTCGAAACCGACTGACTCCGGCGGCGACGACGTGATCCGGGTTGGTCGGATCGACCCAGACGACGTTGTCGTACCAGCCTTGGGCGCTCAGCTGACCGGGCGCGTTGAGGAGGGTGTAACTCGCGCCGAAGTCGGTGCTCTTCCACATCTCCGCCGGCGGCGAGCTCGACGATCCGCCAGCCGCGTACGACGCGTACACCACATTTGGCGACGAAGCCGACACGCCGAGTTCGACCCTCCCGAACGACACGCCGCCGACCCCGTTCAAGCCCGTGCCGTTCAGCGTCCAGCTGAGGCCGGCGTCGTTCGAGGAGTACGCGTTCTTGCTGAAACCGGCCGCGACGGCGTTGGTGTTGCTGCCCGGGATGAACTTGACGTCCGTCACGCCATTGCTCGGCGGAAGCAGCCGCCGGCTCCACGAGTCCCCGTTGTCCGTGCTCCGGAAGATCCCGGCGCGCGTCGCCGCCAGGACCGTGTTGCCGTCCGGCGAGTAGGCGAGACGGTTCACGTAGTAGAAATCCGAGTTGTTCGTGGAGGGCAGTTGGCTCCAATTGGATCCGCCGTTCGTGGAGCGGAACACGCCCAGTCCTCGAATCATGTCGAAGTTGAAGAACCCTTCGCCCGTGCCCGCCAGCATCGTGTTCGGATCGCCCGGACGGTACTGGATGGTGGCAATGGACAGGTTGGCCATGAAGTCGTCGACGACTTCCCAGCTCGCGCCGCTGTTGAACGTGCGCCAGATGCCGCCGCCGACGCCGCCGATGTAGATGTTCGTCGGGTCCGAGGGGTTGATCGCGATCGCGCGCGTGCGGCCGCCGATGTTGCCTGGGCCAATCCACGTCCAACTGCTGGTGTTGATGCCGGCGATGGACGGCGCCTCGCCCGGTCCGAAGGCCGCGAACGCGCGCAGTTGCCTGGCGCGCATCGCGTCCATCTGGTTCTTGGCGCGGAGCAGACCGTTCGGATCGATGTTGCCGAACTCGTCGCGCTGCGCCATCTGGACCCAGCGCATCGCCTCGTCGGGCTGATCAAATCCGCGTGCGTGCTCTTCAGACTCCGTGTCCGGCAGAGCCGGCGGAGGCAGCGTCGCCGCCGCAAGGGCGAGCACCAGGGCGAGCAGGGGATATCGGAATTGTGATCGCATGGCCTCGCTTTAGGAGTCCCGAGACCATATGTATCGGCAAGGAGATTCGGACCGCTTACCGCCAGATTTGAAAGGCCGGATCCGCCGCGGTTTGAAGCGTCAGGCGCCCGATGCGCCACATGTCGGGCGCCGTGCCGTCGAACACGAAACGGATTGCGACGAGCCGGCCCGCGAACGCGCCCAAATCCACGCTCACCCGCATCCAATCGTCGGATGGGGGCACCAGAGCGGCGGTCAGCCATGTCACGCCGTCCAGGCTGACCTGGACCTCACCCGGCGAGGTCTCCGACGACAGCCAGGAGGCGAACGTCAGCAGCGCGACGGTCGCGGCGCGGAGATCGAGCAGGACCGGAGGCGTCGCGAAAACGACTCCGGGAGTCGTTT
>JANOGJ010000678.1:0-3117 GCA_031405995.1 Acidobacteriota bacterium | reverse complement strand
TCACATCGTCGTCGACGGGCTCCCACGTGCCTTGATCCCAGAGCATTACGAGACCCGCGCCATAGCCCTCGGGGATCACGCCCTCAAATGTTCCGTATTCGATCGGGTGATCCTCCACGTGCATGGCCAGCCGCTTGATGGACGGGTCGAGCGACGGCCCCTTGGGCACGGCCCACGAGAGGAGCACGCCCTCGTGCTCCAGCCGGAAGTCGTAGTGCAGGTGACTGGCGAGATGCTTCTGGACGCAGAAGAAGCGCGGCTTGCCCTTGCGCGCGCGCCGCGCCTTCTCCGCGTTGCCCTTGGGCTCGGGCGACCGGGTGAAGTTCCGCTTGCGCTGATAATCGTCGAGCGCTATCGCACGCCTCCCATGAGCTGCGTGAGCGACTTGCGGAACACGAGCATGCCGACGCCGGCCAGCATCGGCAACACGGCCACCGCGGCCAGCAACTGCGCGAGCGGCATCTCTTCGTAGAACGACGCCGCCTGGCCGCCGAGGAAGTTGCCGACCGAGGCGCCGAGGAACCAGACGCCCATCATGAGGCTGACGATCCGGGCCGGCGCCAGCTTCGTCATCGAGCTGAGGCCGACCGGACTGAGGCAGAGTTCCGCAAGAGTGTGAATCAGGTAGACCGTGAAGAGCCAGATCACGCCGACCTTGGTGCCTTCGATCGCCGCCGCCTGCGCGGCCGGGATGAGCACCAGGAAGCCGAGTCCGACGCCGATGAGGCCGAGCGCGAACTTGGTCGGGCTGGCCGGCTGGCCGTCGCCCATCGTGACCCACAGCCACGCGAACACCGGCGCCAGCAGGACGATGAGCACCGCGTTCACCGACTGCCACCAGCTGCTGGGAAACGCGCCGTAGATCGGCATGACGTTCTCCGTGCTGCGCAGCGCGAAGATGTTCAACGTGGATCCGGCCTGCTCGAAGACGGACCAGAACAGCGCGGCCGCCACGAAGAACACGCCGATGAGGTAGAGGCGCTTGCGTTCCTCGGCGGTCCAGTCGCCCGAGAAGAACAGCCAGCCGAAGAAGGCGACGGTGACCGCGAGCAGCACGTAGCCGTACGCGCCCGTGATTTGCTCGGGCGAGAGCGGCAGGACGCCCGTTGCGATCAGCAGTGCCAGCGACACGAGTGCGGCCATGCCGCCGCCGAGCCAGATCGTGGCCTGCTGCTTGAGGCGCGCGGCCGCTGCCGGCGACGCCGCCGGCGTGGGCTCGAGACCCGCCGATCCGAGGAGGCGCGAGCCGAGCACGTACTGAATCAGGCCGAGCGTCATGCCGACGCCGGCCGCGGCGAAGCCCCAGTGCCAGGCGGAGTTGGGATCCATCCCCCAGCCTTCGAGACGCGCCCGGAATGCCACGTCCTGCGCGAGGTAGCCGGTGATGATGGGCCCGAGGAACGCGCCGAGGTTAATGCCCTGGTAGAAGATCGAGAAGCCGGCGTCGCGCCGGACGTCCTTCGCCGCGTACAACTGGCCGACGATGACGCTGATGTTGGGTTTGAGCAGACCCGTTCCGAGGACGACGAGCGCCAAGCCCAGGTAGAAGAAGCCGGTCGCGGGCACGGCCAGCGAGAAGTGGCCCGATGCGATCAGGATGCCGCCGAAGAGCACCGCGCGACGCTGGCCGATGAGCCGGTCCGCGATCCAGCCGCCCGGCAGGCTCAGGAGGTACACCATCGACGTGTACGTCCCGTAGATCGCGGCGCCGACCGCCACGCTCAGGCCCATGCCGCCGAGCGCCGTGTCGGTCGTCATGTAGATGAGCAGGAACGCGCGCATCCCGTAGTAGCTGAAGCGCTCCCACATCTCGCTGAAGAAGAGCGTGGAGAGGCCGCGGGGATGCCCGAAGAACGCCCGGTCGGATTTCGCGTCGCCTAAGCCGCGTGCTGCGTTCGCTGCCACAGATCCTCCGAGTTCTGACGACTGTCTAAGGGGTCAGGCCCGCCTTTCGGCGAGCGGGGCCAGACCCCTCTACTGCTTAGGCACGTATCCCGCCGGCGCGGTCCCGCCCTCGCCGAAAAGGAACTCTTCCATCTGCTTCGCGATGATCTCCTGCGATTCCTTCTGCCAGGGGAGCAGGCGGTACTCGTTGAGGATCATCTTCATCCGCTCTTCCCACTGGTCCCACGCTTCCTGCGAGACCTGATCGTAAATCCGCTGGCCGAGCGGGCCGGGCCAGGGCGGAGCGTCCAGTCCCGGCAGTTCCTGCCCGAGCTTCACGCATTTGACCGTGCGGCCCTGAGATTCCCCTGACACGCCGGGCATCTTACCGCGATAATGGCGGAGAGACCTCCATCATGTTCGGCACCACTGGCCGGGCGGCACTCGCGGCGCTCCTGCTCCTCGTGCTGGGGGCATCGACGGCCCAGGCCCAGTACTTCGGCCGCAACAAGGTTCAGTACCGCACGTTCAAGTTCGAGGTCCTCAAGACCGAACATTTCGATCTGTATTTCTATCCGGAAGAAGCCGCGGCGGCCCGGATCGCCGCGCGCATGGCCGAGCGGTGGCACGAACGGCTGTCGCGCTTCTTCGGTCACGAGCTGCGCGGACGCCAGGCTGTGATCCTCTACGCGGTGCCGGCCCACTTTCGACAGACGAACGCCATCGAGGGCCTCATCGGCGAAGGCACGGGCGGCGTCACGGAAGCCCTGAAGCGGCGCGTCGTCCTGCCGATGTCGGGCTCGCTCTCGGACACCGACCACGTGCTCGGTCACGAGCTCGTCCACGCCTTCCAGTTCGACTTGACGGGCGACGACCCGCGGGAATCCACCGCGAGCATGCCCGACATCCTGCAGTATCCGCTGTGGTTCGTCGAAGGCATGGCCGAGTATCTGTCGATCGGCCCCGTCGATGCCCATACCGCGATGTGGATGCGCGACGCGGTCTACTCCAACCGCCTGCCGACCGTGGCCAAGCTGAGCGACACGAAGTATTTCCCCTACCGATTCGGTCACGCGTTGTGGGCCTACATCGGGTATCGCTGGGGCGACCGTGTGATCGGTGAAGTTCTGCGCGCCGCGGCCCGCAGCGGCGTGGTCGAGACCGCACTCGCGGCACAACTCGGAACGAGCGCCGACTCGCTGGCGATGGACTGGCATCGCGAGCTGCGCGCAC
>JANOGJ010000667.1:0-3015 GCA_031405995.1 Acidobacteriota bacterium | reverse complement strand
GATCAAACCGGACCGGGTGGCTGACTTCGAGTCCGCATGGACCATGATTCGGGCCGAGTTCGCCAAGAGCGATCGGCCTGAGGTGAAGGAATTCGCGGCGACGCTCACCAAGTTCTACAAAGTGGATTTCCCTGTGGCACCCGGAGCGCCAACGCCCCCGCCGGTGTATATCTTCCAGGTCGATGCGCCTGTGACCACGCAGAGCTACCTCCCCGGCAAGATTGTTTATGACTTTCTGTACTTCATCAAAGAGGGGAAGGAAGGCGGGATTCCCCGCGCGACCGCCGACGAGATCTACAAGAAGCTCGATGGCGCCTACTCGAACTTGTCGCCGTGGCCGCTCGTGAAGATGGGCTCCTAGAACCGAGACCTGGCACGCGGAGGGACAGCCCACCGCGCCGACACACGACGGGACGCGCTCGCGAGGCGAGGCGTCCCGTTTCTCTTTCAAGAGGAGATCGTCATGCGGCGCATCGTGCTGTCCCTGATCGCGTGCGTGTTCGTCGCCTCGTCTGTCGCTCCAGCGGCGCGGACGCAGGATCCGTTGCCCCAGACAGTCGCCCCGCCTGCGCCGCAGCCCTCCCAGGCCTACCTGTTTTCCACCGGCGCCGGCATCCTGTTCTTCTACGTCAAGCCGGACAAGGTCGCGGACTTCGAGTCTGTCGTCACCAAACTCGCCGCCGTCCTCGACGCGTCGGAAGATCCCATCCGCAAGCAGCAGGCATCCGCCTGGCGCATGTTCAAGTCGGTCGAAGCGCTCAAGGACTCCGCGATCTACGTGTTCGTGTTCGACCCGGCGCTGCCGGGCGCCGACTACGACCCCGTCAAGCTGCTGGGCGAAGCCGTGCCGACCGAGGCGCAGGGACTCTATGAGCGGCTGAAGGCGTCGATCGTGCGCGTCGAGCGGATGGGGTTGGCGAAGTTGCGCTAGAACGCGACATTGACGCCCGCGTAGAACCGCTGGGGCGTCTTCATCACCGCGTTCCCGCGGAGCGCGAAGACGCGGTAGTCGAGCCTGAGGCGGAGCGGCCCCGCCAGTTTCATCTTGATGCCGCCGCCAAGGTTCGTCCCGAAGCTGGTCTCCGAAGTGTCGGCCAGGTTCTCGCGGTAGAGGCCACCGCCGGCGGTCAGGTAGAGCTGCGCACTCGACGTGGGGGTCATCACGAGGCCGTTCATCATGAACGTCTTCAGGCCCGGGGCGTCGCGGGTGACCAGCTCCTCGGTGCTCGCATATTCGAACTCGAATCCCACCACGATCATGTTGATCCCGACGGCGAACCCCCGCGTGGGCCGCCCGGCCGGTTTCGGCGAGTAGCCGAAGAAGTAGGTCCCATCGGCCGCCGCGGGCGCGGGCACGAACAGGACGCCGAGGCTGGCGAGGGCGAGAATGGCGAGGGGCCGCTTCATGGACACCCTATCGGTAGGACGGCAGGACTCATCCAGTGGCCGCGGGGCGCCGTCCCGCCCGACGTGATATTTTTCCCGCGATGGACCTGCGTCCGACCGCCGAGCAGGAGCTGCTCCGCAAGACCGTCCGCGAGTTCGCCGAGGCCGAGCTTCGCCCGCACGTGATGACGTGGGACGAAGCCCAGGCGTTCCCGCTGACTTTGCTGCCGAAGCTGGCGGCGCTCGGCCTGACCGGCATTCAGACGCCCGAGGCCTACGGCGGCGCCGGCATGTCGGCGATTGAATACTGCATCTGCATCGAAGAGCTGGCGCGCGTCGATCCGTCGATCGCCCTGTCGGTCGCGGCGCACAACGGGCTGGCGGTCGCGCACCTCACCATGTTCGGCAGCGAGGCGCAAAAGAAGAAATACCTCGTCCCGCTCGCCAAGGGGGAGACGCTGGGCGCCTGGGGCCTGACGGAAGCCGGCGCCGGCAGCGACGCCAGCGCGATGCGGGTCTCCGCCCGGCGCGAGGGCGATGACTGGGTGTTGAACGGCAACAAACAGTTCATCACGCACGGCGCGATCGGCGGCACGCTCGTCATCATCGCCGTGTCCGACCGCGACCAGGGCCGGAAGGGCATCTCCGCGTTCGTGCTGTCGCGCGGCACGCCGGGGCTGTCGGCCGGCAAGAAAGAGAACAAACTCGGCATGCGCGCGAGCGACACGAGCGAGGTCGTGCTCCAGGACTGCCGCGTGCCGGGCAGCGCCCTCGTCGGCGCGCCGGGCGAGGGGTTCATCAACGCGATGCGGGTGCTCGACGCGGGCCGCATCGGCATCGCGGCGCTGGCGGTCGGCCTCGCGCAGGGGGCCTACGACGCCGCGCGGCACTACGCGCTCGGACGCCGCCAGTTCGGCCAGGCGATCGCGTCGTTCCAGGCCATCCGCTGGAAGCTGGCCGACATGGCGACGCGCGTGCACGCGGCGCGCCTGCTGACCTACCGCGCCGCCTGGATGCGCGACCAGAAGATCGACCGCACCTCGATCGAGTCGTCCATCGCCAAGCTCTACTCGAGCGAGATCGCCGTGCGCGCCGCCGAGGAGTGCGTCCAGATCCACGGGGGCTACGGCTTCGTGAAGGACTATCCCGCCGAGAAGTACTTCCGCGACGTGAAGCTGTGCACGATCGGCGAGGGCACGAGCGAGATCCAGCGGCTGATCATCGCGCAGCAGCTGCTGGCACGCTGATGGCGCACGCCGAGCCAACGCTGGGCGCCCGGCTCATCGCGCGCGACCCGCGCGCGATCGCCCGCGCCATCTCCCTGGTCGAGAACGAGTCGCCCGCGGCCGTGCCGCTGATGGCGGAGATTTACCCCCACACGGGCCGTGCCTATCTCATCGGCGTGACCGGCCCGCCCGGCTCGGGCAAGAGCACGCTCGTGGATCGCCTGACGACCGGGCTCCGCCAGGCCGGCAAGACGGTCGGCATTCTCGCGGTCGATCCCACCAGCCCCTACACCGGCGGCGCCCTCCTCGGCGATCGGGTCCGCATGCAGGGCCATGCCGAAGACGCCGGCGTGTTCATCCGCAGCATGGCCACGCGCGGGCACCTCGGCGGGTTGGCGCGCAC
>JANOGJ010000557.1:0-4506 GCA_031405995.1 Acidobacteriota bacterium | reverse complement strand
AGTCGATCAGCTGATGTCCGTAGCGTCGGAACTCGTCGGGCGTCACGTCGCAAATCCTAGCCCGGCCGCGCGCTATACTCCGCGCCATCATGTTCAAAACCCGCGCGCGCACGCCCGCCGAGTATCTGGCCGCCCAGCCGCCCGATCGGCGGAAGGAGCTCAGCCGCGTCCGACAGGTGGTGCGCCGACATCTGCCAGCCGGTTACCGCGAAGTGATCAACTGGGGGATGATCACGTACGAAGTGCCGCTCAGCCGGTTCCCCAAAACGTACAACGGCCAGCCGCTGTGCTACGCGGGACTCGCCGCGCAGAAGAACCACCTGTCGCTGTACCTGATGTGCGCGTACTCCGGCACGGCCCAGGCGAAGGTGCTGCGCGACGGGTTCAAGAAGGCCGGCAAGAAACTGGACATGGGGAAGTCCTGCATCCGGTTTCAGACGGCCGACGACCTGCCGCTCGACGTGATCGGGAAGGCCGTTGCCAGCACGCCGCTAAAGAAATACCTCGAGGTCTTCGAGAAATCGAGAAAGAGATGATGACTGATGGAGCCTGACCGCACCAGGCTGCGCGAGCTGCAGGCGGAGTTCGAGCGCCGTGGTGACGCCGTCGGCTGGTTCGAGGCGCTCTACCGCGAGGGTCTTGAGAATCCCGATCTGATTCCGTGGGCGCGCATGGCGCCGCGGCCCGAACTGGAGTCCTGGCACAAGCGGACTCGCCGCGACCTTAAGGACCGCGCCTGTCTCGTCATCGGTTGCGGACTCGGCGACGATGCGGAGTTCCTGGCGCAGGCGGGCGGGCGCGTGACGGCCTTCGACATCGCGCCGACGGCGGTCGCGTGGTGCCAGCGCCGGTTTCCGGCGTCGTCCGTCTCCTACGTCGTCGCCGACCTGCTGAATCCTCCGCCTGACTGGCGCGGTCGATTCGACTTCATCCTCGAGTGCAACACGCTGCAGACGATGCGCGCGGACGCGCGCGCGCGGGCGATGACCTCGCTCGCGTCGCTGGTGGCCCCTGGAGGCCGGCTGCTCGTCATTTGCCGCGGTCGGGAGCCTGAGGAAACTCTGGGCGAAGTGCCCTGGCCGCTGACGCGCGCCGAACTGGCCGCCTTCGCGCGGTTCGGCCTGGTCGAGCAGTCGTTCGACGACGTCCTGTTCGACGACGTGCGCCGCTTCGTGGTCGAGTTCAGCTAACATCTGCCCATGACTTTGCCGACTCCCGTCAAGCGTCTCGTCCTTGGATTCGTGTTGGCCGTGACACCGGTCGTCCTGTTCGCCGATCAGGCGCGGCAGACCCGTCAAACGGCGAAACCCGCGCCGGTCGATCTGGCCACCGCCAGGCCCGGTCGCGACCCGAACCAGCCGATCGACGAGGAGCACACGAAGAAGATCAAGGAGTACACGACCGAGACGTTCTTCCTCTCGCCGCTCGTGGACTACATGCCGGCGTCGAAGACGGTCCCGACGCCCACCAAGGTGCTGGGCGACATCGCCGGCGCGCCGGGCAAACTGCCGTACTCGAAGGAGACGCACGAGTACATGCGGCTGCTCGCCAAGTCCACGCCGCGGGCGAGGGTGTACACGATCGGCCAGTCGGAAGAAGGCCGCGAGATGATCGCCGTGGCGGTGGCGTCCGAGGCCCTTCTGGCGAAGCTCGATGCCAACAAGGCCGACCTCGCGAAGCTGGCCGATCCGCGCACGATTCAGATGAACGACGCGGTGGCGGAGGAGATCGCCCGGCGCGCGGCGCCGGTGTACTACATCACCGGCGCGATCCACTCGCCGGAAGCCGGCGCGCCGACGGCGCTCATGGAGCTGGCGTACCGGCTGGCGGTAGACGAGAGCCCGTACATCCGCAACATCCGCGAGCACGTCATCACGCTCATCACACCGGTGGTCGAAGTCGACGGGCGTGACCGGATGGTCGATCTGTACAACTACCGGAAGAAGAACCCGGACAAGACCGTGCCGAGTCTCATCTACTGGGGCAAGTACGTCGCGCACGACAACAACCGTGACGCGATGGCGATGACGCTGAAGCTCACCGAGAACGTCCTGAACACCTACGTGGACTGGAAGGCGCAGGTGCTGCACGACCTGCACGAGTCGGGGTCGTTCCTCTACGACAACACGATCGGCGACGGTCCGTACAACGCCTGGCTCGATCCGATCCTGACCAACGAGTGGCAGATGATCGGGTGGAACAACGTGAACGAGATGACGCGCATGGGGATGCCCGGCGTGTACGCGTTCGGGAACTTCGACACGTGGTCGCCCGGTTACCTCATGTTCATCGCGGCGACGCACAACGGGATCAGCCGGCTGTACGAGACGTTCGGCAACGGCGGCAGCGCGGACACGGTCGATCGCACGCTCTCGGCGGCGGAGACCTCGCGCACCTGGTACCGCCAGAACCCGCCGCTGCCGTTCGTGAAGTGGTCGCTGCGGAACAACAACAACTACGAGATCACGGGCCTGCTCGTCTCGCTCAACCACATCGCGAACAACAGGCTGTATTTCCTGCGGAACTTCTACGAGAAGAGCAAGCGATCGATCACGAAGGCGCGCACGGAGGGACCGGCAGCCTACGTCCTGCCCGCGTCCGACACGCGCCTCGGCGCGCAGGCGGAGCTGCTTCGCGTGCTGCAGAAGCAGCACGTCGAGATCTCGCGCGCGACGGCGGCGTTCTCCGTGCAGGTGCCGGTGCGCCGGCCGGCCGGCCCTTCGGCAGGCTCAGGCCAGGGCGGGCGGGGCGCGGGCGCCGGCGCCGGACGTGGCGGCGGCGCGGCCGGGGGTGGCGGCGCGAACGAATCGCCAGAAACCCAAACGCCGGCGACGCCGCCACCACCAGTATTCGAGACGCGTGAGTTTCCCGCGGGC
The DNA here is from genome assembly GCA_031405995.1 of Acidobacteriota bacterium. GTDB lineage: Bacteria > Acidobacteriota > Vicinamibacteria > Vicinamibacterales > SCN-69-37 > JANOGJ01. Next base: position 1,630 of record JANOGJ010000557.1, on the reverse strand, counting down.
AGCTACATCATTCGAATGGACCAGCCGTACTCGCGCATCGCGGACGCGCTCCTGGATTATCAATATTGGGCGCCGAACGATCCGCAGTCGAACCCGTACGACGACACCGGGTGGACGTTCCCCGAGGCGTTCGCCGTGCAGGCCGTCCGCGTGCTCGACCCCAAGGTGCTCGACGCGCCGGTCGAGCTCGTGAAGGGACCCGCGCGGGCGCCGAGCGGCGTCGCGGCCCCTTCGACGGGCTCAGGGCAGGCCGGCGCGATCTTCGCTGTCAACCATAACGCGGATAACGCGCTCGTCACGCTGCGCTATCGGCTGACGTCGGCCGACATCCAGATGGCCGAGGAGCCGTTCGAGGCGGCCGGGCAGAAGTTCAACCGCGGGTCGTTCATCATTCGTGGGGTCGCCGAGTCGGAGTTGAACGCCGTCGCGAACGAGATCGGCTTCAAGGCGTACGGGCTCGCGTCGGCGCCCACCGTGCAGACGCACCCGGCGCGCGCCGCGCGCATCGCCTTGATGCACACGTGGCAGAGCACGCAGACGGAAGGCTGGTGGCGGCTGGCGCTGGACACGAACGGCGTGCCGTTCGACTACATCAGCGTGCAGGATGTCGCGAAGGACGCGAACCTGCGCGACAAGTACGACGTGATCCTGTTCGCGCCGGGCGGCGGCGCCGGGCAGGGCATCATCGACGGCATGCCGATGTGGCGCAATCCGATGCCGTGGAAGAGCACGCCGGAGACGCCGAACCTCGGCGGCATCGACGAAACCGACGACATGCGCCCGGGCCTCGGCTGGCAGGGCCTCATGCACCTGGAGGACTTCGTCAACAAGGGCGGCGTGTATATCGGCGCGGCAAGCAGCGCGACGTTCGCAATCCAGTTCGGACTGACGCACGGCGTCACGGCCAACACGGCGGGCACCGGCTCGCGCGTGGTGGGGTCGCTCTTGCGCAGCCGGCTCGTCGACGACACGAGCCCCATCGTCTACGGCATTCCGGACAATCTCGCCGTGTATAGCGACTCGGGCGCGAGTTTCAGCGTGAGCGCGGGGGCCGCCGGACGCGGGGGCGGCGGCGGTGGAGCAGCCGCGGCGGGAGGACGAGGGGGCGCACCGGCGCGGGCGACCGGCCGCGGCACGCCTGACGACCCGGATCAGCCGCAGGGCATGCCGCAGTTGAACCCGAAGAACCAGGCGCCGCCGCGACCGCCCACGCCGGAGCCGTGGCAGTACGCGATCCCCACCGACGAGCAATTGCGCACGCCGCTCGGCATCATCCCGCCGGACCAGCGGCCGCGCGTTGCGCTTCGGTTCGCCGATCAGAATGCGCTGCTCGTCTCCGGGCTGCTGCAGGGCGGCGGGGACATCGCCCAACGCCCGATCGTCGTGGACATTCCGAAGGAACGCGGCCACGTGGTGCTCTTCGCCAACAACCCGATCTGGCGCGGCGAGACGATCGGCAGCTACTTCATGGTCTGGAACACGATCCTCAGCTTCGACAACCTGAACGCAGGCCGAAAGCTGGACGCCAAATAAGGGGTCGTACCTGTTTTCCACAGAAAACGTGTGATCGGTGCCAGGCCTCGCCGACGTCGACCGACCGAGGCCTGGCACCGATCACGCGTCTTCTGTG
>JANOGJ010000546.1:0-1674 GCA_031405995.1 Acidobacteriota bacterium | reverse complement strand
CGTCGTCGAAGCGCTCATCTTCGCGTCACCCGAGCCGGTGACGTTGAAGACGCTCGTCAAGCTGCTCGACACCGAGCCCAAAGAGGAAATCGTCGCGGCCATCGCCGAGTTGAAGGAGGCGTACGGTCGCCCGGGCGGCCTGCAGATGGTCGAAGTCGCCGGCGGCTACCAGATCGTGACGCGGCCCGAGCTGCACGAATGGGTCCGCCGCCTGTTCCACGAGCGGACGTCGCAGAAGCTGACGGTGGCGTCGCTGGAGACGCTCGCCGTCGTCGCCTACAAGCAGCCGGTGACGGCGCCGGAGATCGCGGAGATTCGCGGCGTGAACACGGCGGGCGTCCTGGGCACGCTCATGGAGCGCAAGCTCATCAAGATCGTGGGCCGGAAGCAGGTCGTCGGCCGTCCGTTCCTGTACGGCACGACGCGCGAGTTCCTGCAGCGGTTCGGGCTGAACGACCTGTCGGACCTGCCGAAGGTCGAAGACATGTCGGAGCTCCTCGGGTTCGACCTGCCGGCGTCGATCGGCGAGCCGGAGCCGCAGTCGCCGCTGCCGTTCGATCCGCTGAATCCGGGCGAGCCGATCGATCCGAAGTCAGTTCATTAGAAGACGAAGAGCCTTCACCATGAAGAGCATGAAGAACATGAAGGTCTATTTGGGGGAAGATCCGCCCTTGGAAGTCTTCATGTTCTACATGTTCTTCATGGTTGAAGCTTTGACATGCGACTAAACAAGTTGTTATCGACTGCCGGCGTGGCGTCGCGCCGGGCGGCGGACGAGATCATCGTCCAGGGCCGCGTCGAAGTGAACGGCCGGGTCGTGTCAGAGCTCGGATCGAAGGTGGATCCGGACTCGGACGAGATCAAGGTCGACGGGCGCCGGATCAAGCCGCCCTCGGTGCGCCGCTACCTGCTGCTGAACAAGCCTCGGGGCATCGTGAGCTCCCGGTCAGATCCCGAGCGGCGGCCCACGGTCATCGATCTGGCGACGCGCGCCGGCGTTGCCGGCTACCTCTACCCGGTGGGCCGTCTGGATTTTGATTCCGAAGGGCTGATCATCCTCACGAACGACGGCGCGTTTGCCGAGCACGTGACGCATCCGCGCTACGAGCTCGAACGGACCTATGAGGCCGAGGTCGAGGGCGTGCCCGACGAACGTGACCTCATCCGCTTGCGGCGGGGCGTGCTCGTGGGCCATCGAAAGACGCTGCCGGCCAAGGTGCGCGTGCTGGGCGTGTCGAAAACGCGTGGGGGACCGCGCGCGGTGCTCGAGCTCGTCATCCGTGAGGGCCGCAACCGCCAGGTGCGTCACATGTGCGACGCCATCGCGCATCCGGTCGCGCGTCTGCGCCGCACGCGCATCGGCACTATCACGGCGAAGGGGCTGCCGGTCGGTGCGATCCGTGACTTGACGCCGACAGAGATAAGAGCGCTGACGAAGGAAACGTAGTTACCGCGTCAATTCCTTCCAAGCCTTCGTCCAAAACCTCGCCAACCTCCATCCCTCCATCACCGCGAATTCGTCCTCCATGTTCGCGTGCGACAGGACCGGCGTCAGCAGGGACTGCACGCGCGTGTTGCCGGCGCGTGCGAGGGACGCCGCGAGCTGCGAGAGTTCGGTCGATGGGATGACGTTGTCGAGCCGGCCATGCAGCGCAAACACGGGCGCGTCGGTCG
>JANOGJ010000531.1:0-3482 GCA_031405995.1 Acidobacteriota bacterium | reverse complement strand
GATGCCTTTGAACGACGGACCAAGAACTTTGCGATCGCGGCCATTCGGCTCTGTGGGCCGCTCGAGCAGGTGCCGGGCATGCGCTTCCTGGGCGGCCAGCTGTCCCGTTCAGCGGGCAGCGTAGCCGCCAACCACCGCGCGATGCGGCGCTCTCGATCCACTCGCGAGTTTGCCGCCAAGCTCCAGATCGTCAATGAAGAGATTGACGAAAGCGTCCTCTGGCTCGAGATCGTTGACGAGATCGTGCCCAACTTCAAGCCCAAGCTGAGTCCGTTGCTGACTGAAGGTCTCGAGCTCAGGAGCATGTGTGCCGCCGCGCGCTCGACCACGCGGCGGCGCCTCGCCTGAGCGCTTTCGACTCGGTCCTCGACGCGGCAGGTGCATTTCATTGCCCCATTGCCCCATTGCCCCATTGCCCCATTGCCCCATTGCCTCATTACAATGAGGTGTGGGCTTCTACGCCGACCACACCGTGGCGCTGCGGGCCGAGTTGGGCCGTGCGCTCGACCGGGAGGCGCTGCGCCGGCTGCACGTCAAGTCGCCCGTCCGTCATTTCGTGATTGGCCTGCGGCAATTCCTGATCCTCGGTCTCTGCACGTGGGGGCTCGTCCGGTTCGGCGAACCGTACATCTGGATTCCTCTGGCGTTGGTGCAAGGGTTCACGGTCTTCAACTTCACGGTGCTCCTGCACGAGGTGCTGCATCACAACGTCTTTGTCCGGCCGCACCCGCTCGCCGAACGGCTGCTCGGCCTGGCCTATGCGATTTCGAGCGGGATCTCCGCGACGCAGTTCACGACGTGGCATCTGGATCACCACGCGGAACTCGGATCAGACGAAGCAGACCCGAAGCGGCATCACCTGTCGCCGAAGCGCAACGCCCGCTGGTACAAGCTGCTGTACGCGACGCCCGCGCTCTTTCCGATTTATTTCCGGGCGGCCCGCCGGGAAACGGCGCACTACCCGCCGGAGCGGCGGCGGACGATCGCCTGGGAACGGCGGGTCACCATCGCCTGTCACCTCGGAGCGATCGCCGCCTTGTGGTGGGCGTTTGGCGCAGGCGCCGCGTGGCGCGCGCACGTGCTGCCCGTCTTCTTCGTGTTTCCGATCGCCTTCACGCTGAACCGGCTCGGTCAGCACTACGACATCAATCCGAACGAGCCGGCCCAGTGGGGGACGTTGATGCGAGGCCACTGGTTCTGGAACTTCGCCTACATCAACTCGAACTACCACCTCGAGCATCACTACTTCCCCGGCGTGCCGTGCTACCGGCTGCCCGAGCTGCAGCGGAGCCTGGGGCCCTTCTATCAGTCAAAGGGCATGCGCTGGCACAGCTATGGCGGCCTCGTCTACGGCTGGATTGTCCTGAACAAGGCGCCGCACACCGACTGGCACCTCGCGGGCTGAACTACGCGAGCTCGCGCCAGCGCAAGTAGGCGAGGGCGGCAATCAGCACGCAGGCCGAGACGCTGATGACGGACCACGTCATCAGGCGTGTGTAGATGGTGCGTCCCACGACATCGAAGATGGTGAAGCTCATGACGGCCATCGCCGCCATGGTGGTGTACCGCCAGGGCCGGGACATCTCCGGCAGCCGATCGACCAGGCAGATGATGGCCGGCGTCGCGAGCAGCAGCACGTAGTCCCATCCCTGCGGCGAGAGGAGTGGGACGAGCAGCATCAGCAGGCCGAACTCGAGGTAACCCGGGTCGAAGATCCGGCGCCGCCGGAGCATGACGAACACCGCGGCGGCGAGCGACGCCAGGCCCGTCGCGAGCGCGAGTGACGTCGCGGTCTGTCCCGCGCCCAGCCACTTGGCCCACATGGTCGTGAACGAGATGTTCTCCGGCACGAAGAGGTTGGGCGCCGACGTCTCCGTCACCGTGCGATACCACGCGGCGAGTTGATCGAGGTTGCCGCTCCACCCGTACACGGCCGCGGGTAGAGCCAGCCCGACGCCGAGCACCCCCGCGGCGGCGAGCAGTCCGGGCAGGCCGGCGACGAGCGCCAGCCACGGCAGCAGCACGATGGCGTAGGGCTTGACGAAAATGCCGACGGCGACGAGCGCGCCGGCCGCAAGCCGCGCGTCCACCTGCGCCGCGAGCAGCGCGCCGATCAGGATCGTCCCGAGCAGGATGTTCGTCTGTCCCAGATTCAGCTCGTGCGCGTAGAACTTGCCCATGAGCAGGATGGCAAACCACACAAGCGCCCGTTCCGCGCGCCGGCGCTCCGGCAGCGCGCGCACCGACCAGCGCACGAGCGCGGAGAGCAGGCCGACCGACATCGCGTACCAGATCACCTTGCCGGCCTCTTCGTCGAGGCTGGCGAACGGCGCCATCGCGAACGCGAACGCCGGGAAGTACTTGAATTGATAGTGGCCGTCCTCGGCGCGATAGAGCGGCTCGCCGTCGATCGCCCGAATCGCCGCGGTGCGGTAGACCTTGAAGTCGACCATCTCGTGGCGGACACGCACGACGTACACGGCGGCGGCCAGCACGATGATCAGGGCGGGCCAGAGAAACGGACGGAGCCGGTTCACCGGGGAACCCAGCCGGCGGCGAGCACCCGGAGTCCCGGCCGCTTCACCGTGACCTCCACCTGGCTTCGGACGGACCCGCCGGCCGGCCCGTACGTCAGGACGTACTGCGAGAGGATGAGGTCGGCGATGTGCTTCGTCGCCGCCGTGACCCCGCTCCGCGACGCGACGATCTCTCGCAGTCCCCCCGATCGTGTGCTGCCGGCGTCGAGCACCTGCTCCCGGGCCGGGTTGCTGAAGTTGCCGCCTTCGGGCTGGCGGACTTCGATCACCCAGAGCGACGCGCCCGACGCGCGGAGCATCTCGCCGACCTGCTCGTTCCGCACATTGCTTTGGTCGGCCCGGTACGCGGCGAGCAGCGTGAAGATGATCCGCCGTTCGGTGGGGGCGGTCCGCATGACACGGCAGACGTCGGCCAGGCCGTCGAGCAGCACGGCGTCGCCCGCGTTCGACGCCAGGCGCCCGAGCGCGCGATCGAACTCGGCGGCCGGGCTCGTGAACCTGGTGACGGACAGGACCGTGCCGTCGATCGTCGTGAGCGCGAGCGTGCTGTCCGGGTGGCCTTTCCGGATCGCGGCGGCGAAGCCGCGGAGCGTTTGCCCGACGTCAAACGCGGTATACGTCGAGTTGAGCCCCAGCCGATCGGTCAGGATCATGACCGACGCCGGTTCGAGCGAGGGGACGGCCGCCACGACCTCCTGCGGCTGGTTGTCGAGCCGCACCTCGAAGTCCGAGGCGGCGAGCCCTCTGACCGGCTGGCCCTTGGCGTCGACGACGGTGAGGTGGATGCGCTCGTTGGCGCGCGCGGCGCCGGCCGCGACCGGACCAGTCAGGCTCGCAATGGACAGCGCGATCAGGCCGCCGAGAGCCCAGGCCAGCGGGCGCGTCGGGCACATGGGGAGAGTATACGGCCCCGAAAGCGCTTCACGACTGCTGGGGGGCGGGGCT
>JANOGJ010000524.1:0-4862 GCA_031405995.1 Acidobacteriota bacterium | reverse complement strand
GGCTGCTGGTCCCCGTCGTCTGGTGCCGAGCCTCGGCGGTCAGCACGACACATCCGCCGGCGACCGCGAGCGCGAGCGCGTGACGAGTGATGGGAGTCATGAGGCGTAGTGTAAGGGAAGAAGCCACCTGTCGTACACTCCCGCGCATGTCGCGTGTGGTGTCCGTGATGCTGCTTGCCGCGCTCGCCGCCTGCGGAACCGCGCGGCCGGCCTTCGACGAGGCGCGCGCGCGAGCGCACATCGACATGCTCGCCGGCACCATCGGGAGCCGGCCCACCGGATCGCCGGCCAACGTGCGCGCGCGGCTGTATATCGTCGCCGAGTTGCAGCGGTACGGCTTCACCGTGCGGGTGCAGGAGACGCGCGCGGTCGATCCGCAGCAGGGCGTCACGGCGCCGGTCGCCAACATCATCGCATCGCGCGACGGCGAACGGCCGGACGCCATCGCCCTGACGTCGCACTACGACTCGGTGCCTGAAGCGGCCGGCGCGCTCGACACCGCGCTCGGCGTCGCGACCTGCCTCGAAGCCGCGCGCGTGCTCGTCGAACAACCGATGCGCCATTCCCTCTTCGTCATCATCACTGACGGCGAAGAGCTCGGCTTGCTCGGCGCGCGCGTCGCCGTGACCGATCCCGAGATCGCCAGGCGCGTGCGCGCGTTCCTCAACTTCGATGGCACCGGCGCGGCAGGCCCCATGCTGCTCTTCGAGACCGGCCCCGGCTGGGGTGCGCCGCTCGACGCCTGGGCGCGAGGCGCCGCGGCGCCCGAGGGCGCGTCCTACTCGACGGAGATCTACAGGCGGCTGCCGAACGACACGGACTTCACCGCGTTCCGCACGCTCGGCGCCTCAGGCCTCAACTTCGCGCCTGTCGACGACTCGTACGCGTACCACACCGATCGCGACGTTCCGGCGCGCGTGCAAGCGGGCACACTCGCGCACGGCATCGTCAACGCAATTTCGACCGTGCGCACGCTCGACGCGACCGACATCACCGCCACGCCCGAGGTGCCGACGTACTTCGATCTCGCCAGCCTGGGAATGATGCGCGGCGTGGTCTACGGCCCGGGGCTCTCGACCGCGATCGCCCTCGCGGCCTTCCTCCTCGCCGGGATCGCCTGGCTGCTCCTCACACGCGACGTCTGGCGCGCGGGCGGCGTGGCCGGCATCGTGTTGACCGCGCTCTGGTCGGTGCTCACGGTCGCCGCCGCGTTCGGCAGCATGGTCGTGGCGGTGTCGGCCCTGCGAGCGGCGAGGCCGGAGCTCACGCCGTGGTACGCCGCGCCACAGGGCTTCTTTGCGTTTCTCGCGCTCTCGGGCGTTTTCGCCGTCTGGGCCGTCGGCCGCGTGGCCGCGGCGGTGCCCGAACGCGGCCGCCCGTGGCGCCATCCGGCCGCCACCTGGTGGGTGACGCTGCCGGTGTGGATCGCGCTGGCCATCATGATGCAGCGCACCGCGCCGGCCGCGGCCTACCTCGCCACGATCCCGCTCCTCGCCGCCGCCGTGCTGACGCTGGCGGCCAGGCGACGCGCGCGGCTCCTGCGCGTCGCGTCGGCGGCCGTGCTCGTGGTCGCGGGTTTCTTCTGGATCGCCGACACGCTCCGCTTGCTGGGGTTCCTCGTGCCGATGCTTGGGTGGCTGCCGCGCATAGCCGAAGTCTGGCTCTACCCCGCGGTCATCACCGCGACCGGCCTCATGGTCGTGCCGCCGGCGTTCGCCGCCCTCGCCGGTCTCGCGCCGCGCTGGGCCTCTCCGGCACGGGTCGGTCTCGTGATCGCCGCTCTCGCCGGCGTGACTGGCGTCAGCGCGTACCTCGCGCCGGCCTACACCGCGGACCGCCCGGAGCGTCGCGCCGCCCGGTACGTGCAGGACGACGAGAAGGGCGAAGCGTGGTGGGAGGTCGGCCGCCTCGAGCCGGAGCTGGGCATCGTCGGCGCCGGGCCGGAGGGCGCGCGCTGGCTGCGCGTGACGGATGCGCCGGCCGCGAGCGTGCGCCTCGCGCGACTCAATCAGCCGATCGTGTTCCGGACGCCGTCCGCGCGGCTCGAACCGCGCGCGCCCGCCGACGTCCGCGCGACGTTCACGCGCGAGCCGGTTCGCTCGGTGATGGAGATCACGATCGTCGCGCACGAGAATCTGTCCGCGCGCATCGTTCTGCCGCGAGACCTGATGCCGACCGAATCGACGCTGCCGGGGCAGGTCAGCGCGGGCCAGTGGGCCACGACGTTCGTCTCACCGCCCGCATCGGGCCTCACGGTGAAGCTGATGTTCGACCGCTGGCCGACCGTGACCCCGCCGCCGGTCCACGTCATCGTGACGACATTGGGACTGCCGGGCGGCACGGGACGGTTGCGTTTGCCGGCGTGGCTGCCGCAGGAGACCGCGACGTGGCGCGCGCGGTCCGTGTTTGTCGTCCGTCCGAAGTTCTGAGTTCTAAGTTTTGAGTTCTAAGTTGATCTGAGTGTTCGCCAACGTGTCCTGCACCGTCCGCGTCAGCTCCGCGAGGCTGAACGGCTTGCGCAGGAGCGGCGTCTCGACGCCCATTTGCTCGAGCTTGGTCTGCCCCTGATAGCCGGTCATGAAGATCACGCGCAGGCGCGCGTCGCGGCCTCGCAGCTGGGCGGCCAGATCGGGGCCGGTCATCCCTCTCGGCATGACGACATCGGTGAGCAGGAGATCGATGCGGCCCGGATGAGCGTCCCACATCTCGAGTCCGGCCGGTCCGTCGACGGCTTCGATCACGGTGTAGCCGCATCCGGTGAGGACGCGGTGGATGACCGCGCGCACCGCCGCTTCGTCCTCGTCCAGGAGGACCGTTTCGCGGCGTCCCAAGGCGAGCGACAGGAGCGGCGGCGCCATGAACGTCTCGGTCGGCGCCTCCTGGCGCGGCAGGAACAGGCGGAAGGTGGTGCCCAGGCCGACCACGCTCTCGACTTCGATCCAGCCGTCGTGCTGTTGGGCCACGGCGTACGTCGTCGCCAGGCCGAGGCCGGTGCCCTTGCCGATGTCCTTGGTCGTGAAGAACGGGTCGAAGATGTTCGGCAGGTGTTCGGGCTGGATGCCGCTCCCGCTGTCCGTCACGCGCACGCAGACGAACGCGCCCGGCCGCGCCTGCGCGTGCCTGGACGAGGCGAGCGCGTCGAGGTCCAGCACCGAGGTCCCGAGGATGAGCCGGCCGCCGCCCGGCATCGCGTCGCGCGCGTTGATGGCGAGGTTGAGCAGCGCCTGATCGATCAGACCGGGATCCGCGTCAACGTAGGCCGCCTCCTTGACGAGGCGGATCTCGACCGCGATGTCCTCGCTGATCAGGCGCGCCAGCATCGCGCCGAGCTCCGACACCGCCAGGTTGAGGTCCAGCCGCTGCGCCTGGATCGGCTGCTTGCGGCTGAATGACAAGAGCCTGGTCGTGAGGTCGGCGGCGCGTTCGGCGGCGCGGCGGATCTCGACCAGGCCGGCCCGCGCGGCGTGGCCGGCTTCGAGCTGGGTGACCGCCAGTTCGGCGTGCCCGCCGATCGCCATCAGGAGGTTGTTGAAGTCGTGCGCGATCCCGCCGGCCAACCGGTCGACGGCTTGCATCTTCTGCGCCTGGAGCACCTGTTCATCGAGGCGCTGCCGATCCGCCAGGTCGCGCACGATCGCGGTCATCCGGTGGGCGCCGGCCGCGGCGTGCTCGGTGAGCGACACTTCGATCGGGATGTCGCGGCCGGACTTGTGGCGGGCGGTCAGCCGCACCGCGCTCCAAGAGAGCTGCCGCTCGCCGGTCTGGCGGTAGCGCGCCAGTCGGGCCACGTAGGTCGCGCGGTCGCGCTCCGGCATGAGGACCGCCGCCGACTGCCCGACCAACTCGTCGAGCGAATAGCCGAAGGTGCCGGCCGCCGCCGGGTTGGCGAATGTGATGCGGCCGTCCATCTCGAGGGTCACGATGCCGTCGGTGGCGCTCTCGGCCAGCGTGCGGTACCGCTCCTCGCTCTCGGCCATTCGCTGCCAATCGGCGACCCGCGCATCCCGCTCCTTCTCGAGCATCCAGAGGAGCATGCCGAGGCCGATCAGCAGCTGGAGAAATACGTCCAGCGCCCCGAGCGCCATCCGCAGCGCGGTGTCGGTGGCGGGCGCGAGTGACGTGAGCGGCAGCGCCCACAGGTACGTCAGCAGCTGGCTGACGCCGTAGAGGAGGAGCGCCCCCGGCAGCAGCACGTGCCGAGGGAGCCGCGCCCGGCCCCTTCGCGCGCCACCCAGACCGCGGCGACCGCTAACGCCGCGCCCGTCACGAACACCCGCACGCCGACGCGGGCGAAATAGCGCAGGTTCGCGGCCGCCGGATCGCCGATCCCGACGAGCGTCAGCCCGACGCCGAGCGCCAGGGCCACGGCCAGCGTCGGCAGCAGCCATGTGGACGCGAGCACACGCCGCTTCGAAAACTCGTACGTGCCGAGCAGAAGCCAGGTCACCTGCAGGTAGCCCGCGCCAAGCGACACGACCGACAGCGCGATCCGCGTCGGCGTCGTCGGCGCCTGGCTCGACGCGATGAGCCGGCTGGCGACGGCGCCGGCCGTGTAAACGATAAACGCGAGCCAGCTCCACGTCCAGAAGCGCAGGTACGGCCGTCCTTCCCGCTGTTGGAAGGACCGGAGGACGAACGCAAACACGAGCGCGCCGGCGATCTGGATGCCGCTGCTGAGCAGAAGGCTGGCGGTACTGGCGGTCATGCGACGGGAGTCATTCTACCGCCCCGTTCAGAAACACGGAGGACACGGAGGCACGGAGGCCCGGCGGCACCGGCGGGCGGAGCTCGCCGGCGGACTACAGCCGCCCGGCCGACGAACAGATCGGGGAGACGAACATCGGGAAAGAGGTCACTCGTTT
>JANOGJ010000515.1:0-2778 GCA_031405995.1 Acidobacteriota bacterium | reverse complement strand
CGACCGAGAACCAGCGATCCCACTCGTCGTTCGGTCTCTGCGTCGAGAAGATGACGTGGGCGCCGGCCCACTGAATGTTGTTGATGTTCGTGAACACCTGCTCGTCGGCCGTCGTGTGCCAGAACTCCTTGGCTTCGCCGGTCGCCGGCGTGCCGACCCAGAACGACATCGTGTAGCCGCCGCGGAACGTCGCGCGGGCCAGACCCGGGATTCGCGCGCCCGCCGCGCCGGCCGCCGGTTCGTCGGCCCCGCCGCGTCCGCCTCGTCCTCCTCCGCCGCCGCGCGCCTGGCCGCCGCGCCCTTGCGCGGCGTTCGGATTGAACGCGGGCCCGTTCGGCAGGCCGAGGCTCCCGGTCCCTTGCTGCGCCTGCTGCCCGAAGGCCAGGCCAGGCCGCCGAATGAACGCGAGGTGCGTGCCGTCCTCCGACCAGGTCGGGCTCGTGTCGCGATCGACATCCGGCGCCATGTATTTCATGGTGCGCGTCCGCACGTCGTAGATGCCGATGAAGCTGTGGTCGACGCGATTCGAGACGAACGCGATGCGCGTGCCGTCCGGTGACCAGCGCGGGCCGCCATTCGTGCCCCACGCCTTGATGAACGGCGCTTCGCCGCGGTCCATCGCCGAGGCCGGCCGCACGGGCGTCACCCGCGCGCGGTAGATCTGCCCCTCTTTCACGAACAGCACCGAGGATCCGTCGGGCGCCAGTTCCGGCGCGGACGCCTCGGCGACGCGCCAGGCCGGACCGCCCGAGGTGCGTGCCGCCCAGATCGCGCGTTCGATGCCGTCCGGGTTGCTCGACGGGTTGGCGACCCAGCCCTCGCGATTCTCCGCGTGCCCGCGCACGAACACCACCGTCGATCCGTCGTCGGAGATTTCGAGCGACGTCACGTCGGTCCCGTCGTCTTTCATGAAGGACGTCAGCCGCACGGGCGCGTAGGCGGGACCGGACGCGGTGTAGACGTTGCGCTTCCCCTGGTCGTACGCGATCCAGGCGAGGCGGTCCGTCTTTCGCGCCGAGACGAGCTCGGAGGGGTAGGCGGGGCTCAGGAACTGTTCGATCGTCGGGGCGCCAGACGGCTTCTGCGCCGCGAGCGTCCGGTCGAACGCGGCCGGGAATACGAGGGCGACAGCCACGGCCGGCACGATGGCGAGGCGGGACAGGTTCATAGGGCCTCCAGTGGAGACACGGATTGTAGCCCCGGCTTTACTTTTTTCGAGATCCGTAGAAAATAAGAAGTCCCACCTGCCAAGTTCGGCCCAGGGACATTAAGGGAAGCGCCAGCCATGGGTTCGTCAGCCTTGCAGCATGCCGCGAACAGCATCATCGAGTGGAGCAAGACGTCGGGCCGTTCCGGTCCACCGCGGGCGAAGGCCGCCGACAGCTTCGGATCGCTGACGTTCAACGACGAGGTCCAGCGCCGGCTGCTGCCGCCCAACGTCTACGCGGCGCTGCGCCGCACCATGACGCAGGGTCAGCCGCTCGACGCCTCGGAGGCCGACATCGTCGCGTCCGCGATGAAGGACTGGGCCGTCGAGCATGGCGCGACGCACTACACCCACTGGTTCCAGCCGATGACCGGCATCACGGCCGAGAAGCACGACTCGTTCATCTCGCCGGGCGCCGAAGGCCGCGCCGTCGCGGAGTTCAGCGGCAAGGAGCTCATCAAGGGCGAGCCCGATGCGTCGAGCTTCCCGTCGGGCGGCATGCGCTCCACGTTCGAGGCGCGCGGCTACACGGCGTGGGACCCGACGAGCCCGCCCTGGCTCCTCATCTCGCAGAACGGCGCGACGCTCGTCATTCCGACGGCCTTTGTGAGCTGGACGGGTGATTCGCTCGACAAGAAGACGCCGCTCCTCCGGTCGATCGAGGCCCTGTCGAAGCAGGCCGTGCGCATCCTGAAGCTGTTCGGCTCGCGCGCCGAGCGCGTGATCACGACCTGCGGGCCCGAGCAGGAGTACTTCCTGATCGACCGCCATTTCTTCTTCGCCCGGCCGGACCTCATCAACGCGGGCCGGACGCTCTTCGGCGCCAGGCCGCCCAAGGGCCAGGAGCTCGAGGATCAGTATTTCGGCGCGATCCCCGAGCGCGTGCTCGCCTTCATGCAGGAAGCGGAGAGCGAGCTCTACAAGGTCGGCGTGCCCGTGAAGACGCGCCACAACGAGGTGGCGCCGAGCCAGTACGAGCTGGCGCCCATCTTCGAGTACGCCAACGTCGCGACCGACCACCAGATGATGACCATGGAAGTGCTGAGGCGGGTCGCGCCGAAGTACGGGCTCGCCTGTCTGATGCACGAGAAGCCCTTCGCCGGCGTCAACGGCTGCGGCAAGCACCTCAACTGGAGCATGTCCGACGACCTGGGCAACAACCTCTTGAATCCCGGCGAGACGCCGCACGACAACATCCAGTTCCTCGTCTTCTGCGCGGCCATGCTCCGCGCGGTGAACAAGTGGCAGGGCTTGCTCCGCATGTCCATCGCCAGCGCGGGGAACGACCATCGCCTCGGCGCGAACGAGGCGCCGCCGGCCATCATCTCGATCTTCCTGGGCGACATGCTCACGGACATCTTCGAGCAGATCGAGAAGGGCGGCGCGAGGAGCACCAAGTCGGGCGGCATCCTCGACACCGGCGTCTCCGTCCTGCCGAAGCTGCCGCGCGACGCGGGCGACCGCAACCGCACGAGCCCGATCGCCTTCACGGGGAACAAGTTCGAGTTCCGCGCCGTGTCCTCCAACCAGAGCATCGCGTTCCCGAACATCTCGATGAACGTGGCCGTGGC
>JANOGJ010000503.1:0-2054 GCA_031405995.1 Acidobacteriota bacterium | reverse complement strand
GCCCGTGCGGCCGCTGTTCGGAGATTCATTACTTCAGGGGCCTCGACGTCCCGTGCCCGGAGCCGGTCTGCCGCGGGGTCGGGTGCAGTTGCGAGCGCTACGTCGAAGTCTGGAACAACGTGTTCATGGAGTTCGACCGCGACGCGAGTGGGACGCTCACGCCGCTGCCCGCGCCGTCGATCGACACCGGCATGGGTCTCGAACGCATCACGGCGGTCATTCAGGGCAAGCTCTCGAACTACGACACGGACCTCTTCACGCCGATCCTCGACGCCATCGGCCGGGCCGCGGGCCGGCGTTACGAACACACGTCGGGGGTAACCGACCATCCCGACGTGTCGATGCGCGTCGTCGCCGATCACCTGCGCGCGATGACGTTCCTCATCGGCGACGGCGTGGTGCCGTCGAACGAGTGGCGCGGCTACGTGCTTCGCAAGATCATGCGGCGCGCGATGCGGCACGGCCGCCGCCTGGGTCTCACCTCGCCGTTTCTGTACGAGCTGGTGGGCGTGGTCGTCCGCGACATGGGCGGCGTGTATCCCGCGCTGCGGACCGGCCAGAACGCCATCCAGAAGACCGTCCTCACCGAGGAGGAACGGTTCGAGGCCGTCCTCACGTCCGGACTGCCGCGGCTCGAGGACCTGCTGGACCGCACGGCGGCCGCGGGATCCGGGGTCGTGGCCGGCAGCGAGTTGTTCCGTCTCTACGACTCGCTTGGGGTACCGCTCGATTTCGCCGAGGATCTGGCGGGTCAGCGCGGCCTCGCCATCGATCGTGAGGCCTACGACGCCGCCATGGAGGGACAGCGCGAGCGGGCGCGCGCCGGCAGCAAGTTCGGGGCCGCCGGAAGCAGCACGGCGCATCTGGTGGGAGTCGCGCTCGTCGATGCACCCGACGTGTTCTCCGGCTACGACACGATAGAGATCGACGCGAAGGTGCTCGCCGCGATCCCCGCGGCCGATGGCACGGCGACGACGGTGTTTCTCGATCGCACGCCGTTTTACGCCGAGTCCGGCGGTCAGGTGTCGGACGTCGGGACGATCGAGAGCGCGTCGGGCTTCGCGGCCGACGTCGTGCGCGTCGAGCGGCCGGTTGACGGCCGCGCGCGCGCGCACGTCGTGCGCCTGCGATCAGGCGCGGTGAAGGCCGGCGACGCGGTTCGCGCGACCGTCGACCGCGCGACGCGTGACGCGACGCGCCGCAACCACACGGCCACGCACCTCCTGCACGCCGCGCTGCGGCAGCAACTCGGCGGGCACGTGCGCCAGGCGGGCTCGCTCGTCGCGCCCGACCGGCTCCGCTTCGACTTCGCGCACGGCGTGGCCGTGAACGACGACGAGCGGCGCGAGGTGGAGCGTACGGTGAATGAACAGGTGTACCGCAACACGCCGGTTGTCACCGAGGAGCGCAGCACGGCCGAGGCAATCAAGGGCGGCGCGATGGCGCTCTTCGGCGAGAAATACGGCGACCGCGTCCGCGTCGTGTCCGTGCCCGGCTTCAGCCTGGAACTCTGCGGCGGCACGCACGTCGCCGCCACCGGCGACATTGGCCCGTTCGTCATCACGGAGGAGGCGGGCGTCGCCGCCGGCGTGCGTCGCATCGAGGCGCTCACGGGGGCGGGCGCCGTGGTCTACGTGCAGGCGCAGTCGGCGACGCTCCATCGCCTGCTCTCGGCGGTCGGCGCGACCGGCGACCAGGCGCCCGGCGCCATCGCGAAGCTGCAGGCCGAGGCGAAGCGCCTCGCCCGCGAGAACGAACAACTTAAACTCAAAGTCGCGCTCGGTGGCGGCGCGGGCGGCGGCCAGGACGCGGACGTCATCGCCGTCGGCGACAGCAAGCTCATCGCGCGGCGGGTGACCGGGCTCGAGAAGCACGCGCTGCGCAGTCTCTCGGACTCGCTGCGCGATCGCATTGGCCGCGGCGTCGTCGTGCTCGCGGCCGAGGGCGACGGCAAGGTCCACCTGCTGGTCCAAAGAATGGGTGGACGCAGGATTGATTGGCGATGTAACCAATGTTATTACCTGGACCAACCGACCTGTATGGCCTCAAGGTAT
>JANOGJ010000500.1:0-19144 GCA_031405995.1 Acidobacteriota bacterium | reverse complement strand
GCTACGGATCGCTCACCACTTTCAACGTGCTGTTTGCCGACGAGGACGACCAGTTCAAGGGCACGGAGTGACATCACGGCCCGTCCGGCTCGGGGTAAGCACCGCCGCCGCACTGGTGGTCATCTCGGCGTCGCTGCTCGCGCAAACTGCCGGTGGCGCGGCCAGCCAGGCTTCACCGCTCGCGATCGGCGAGACGTTCACGATCCAGTCGGCGTCGCTCGGCGAGACGCGGCGGATCAACGTCTACCTGCCACCGGGCTACGCCGAATCCAAGGACGTGCGTCTCCCCGTCCTCTACATGCCCGATGGCGGCATGGCCGAGGACTTTCTCCACGTGGCCGGACTGGTGCAGGTGTCGGTCGGGAATGCGACGATGAGGCCGTTCTTGCTGGTCGGTATTGAGAACACGCAGCGGCGCCGCGACCTGAGCGGCCCGACCGAGAACGCCGAGGACAGGAAGATGGCGCCGCGGGTCGGCGGCTCGGCGGTGTTTCGCCGATTTATCCGCACCGAGCTGATGCCCGTCATCAAGTCCCGGTATCGCACGACCGACGAGACCGCGATCATCGGCGAATCTCTCGCCGGTCTGTTCGTCGTCGAGACGTTCTTTCTCGATCCGAACATGTTCGACACCTACATTGCTTTCGATCCGAGCCTCTGGTGGAACGACGGCGGGCTGCTGAGGACAGCGTCGGAGGCGTTGCGCGTGGGCGGGAATCGCCGCCGGAGTCTCTACCTCGCGAGCAGCAGCGAGGACCGCGGGGACCTGACGAAACAGCTGGCCGACGTGCTTCGGAAAGAGGCGCCGGCCGCCGTGACGTGGCACTACGAGCCAATGCCGAACGAGACCCACGCGACCATCTACCACCCCGCGGCGCTGCTGGCGCTTCGGCGATTGTTCAAACCAGAGCCGCGCTAGTATCCTGCGCTCCCTTTCCCGCCACGAGGACCCGATGGTACTGACCAAGTCTGAACTTGTTGCGTCCCTGCAGAATGAAGTCCGGATCCTGCTGCACCTCGCGAGCAAGGTCGACCGGGCACAACTGGACTATCGCCCCACGCCGAAGCAGCGGAGCACGATCGAGCTGCTGAAGTACCTCACAATGATGGGGCCGGCGCTCGTGCAGGTGGCGAAGGCCGGAACCTTCGACCCGGCCGCGTGGACGGTGGCCGAGAAGGCCGCGGATCCGCTGAACTTCGATCAGGCGCTCGCGGCGATCCGCTTGCACACCGACGTCTACCCGAAACTGCTGGCGGACATGTCCGACGCCGATCTGCGGGCCGAGGTCGAGATGTTCGGCCACCGGTCGTCGCGCGGGGCGTTCATCGCCACCCAGGTGCTCTCCGGATGCGCGGCCTACCGCATGCAGCTGTTTCTGTACCTCAAGGCCTCCGGCCGCGAGGAGCTGAGCACGATGAACCTGTGGGGCGGCGCGGACGCGCCGTAGGCGGCGGGGACATCATGCGAAAGGACGAGTAATGACTCCTGCGGCGCACGTACGAGCCTATATCTCGAAGTTGCCGGCCGATCAGCGCAAGGCCCTCAAGAGACTGCGCGAGACCATCCGCGCCGCGGCTCCTGGCGGCGTCGACGTGATCAGCTACGCCATTCCCGCGGTCAAGCTCGGCGGCAAAACCGTCGTCTGGTACGCCGCGTGGAAGCAGCACGTCAGCATGTACCCGCTCACGGGGTCGATGCGACGCGCCCACGCCGCCGCACTGAAGAACTACGAGACCTCGAAGGGCACGATTCGATTTCCGCTCGACAAGGCACTGCCGTCGGCCCTTGTGAGGCGTCTTGTGAAGGCGCGGATCGCCGAGTTGCGCAAGTCGTAGGGCGGCAATGGAGGCCGGGTCTTTAGACCCGGCATGTCGCCCGACCGTCCGGGTCGGGGTATCTTCCACGAACCCGGGCGGCCTTCGTCATCCGAACAGATGTCGCCAGCCGCGTACTCGCGCTCACTCTGTTCGCGCTCGCTGATCTACGGGTTCTTTGGAAGACACCCCGACCCGGCCGGTCATCGAGTTCGCAATGGAGGCCGGGTCTTTAGACCCGGCGTGTCGTTATAATCGCGTCTCCATGTCGCTCGCCGCAGGACAACGACTCGGTTCCTATGAAGTAATTGCCGCCCTCGGCGCAGGTGGCATGGGCGAGGTCTATCGCGCCCGCGACACGAAGCTGGGCCGCGACGTCGCGATCAAAGTGCTCCCCGAGTTGTTCGCGAGCGACGCCGATCGGCTGGCGCGATTCACGCGTGAAGCCCAGACGCTGGCCGCGCTCAACCACCCGAACATCGCGCACATTCACGGCTTTGAGGAATCTGGCGGCGTCCGCGCGCTCGTCATGGAGCTGGTCGAAGGCGAGGACCTGTCGGCGCAGATCGCGCGGGGGTCGATGCCACTCGCCGAGGCGTTGCCCATCGCGCGCCAGATCGCCGACGCGCTCGAGGCGGCGCACGAGCAGGGCATCGTGCACCGCGATCTCAAACCGGCCAACGTCAAGGTCAAGGCCGACGGCACGGTGAAAGTGCTGGATTTCGGCCTCGCCAAGGCGATGGACTCGTCTGGCGCGTCGGGCGCCGACCTGATGAACTCGCCCACGCTCACGGCGCGGGCGACGCAGATGGGGATGATCATCGGCACGGCCGCCTACATGTCGCCCGAGCAGGCGCGCGGCAAAGTCGTCGATCGCCGCGCCGACATCTGGGCCTTCGGCGTCGTCCTCTACGAGATGCTCGCCGGCCGGCGCGCGTTCGAGGGCGACGATATCTCCATCACGCTCGCGAGCGTCCTGAAAGAGGACGTCGACTGGCAGGCGCTACCCGCCGATCTGCCGGGACCCGTGCGGCGGCTCCTGCGCCGGTGCCTCGAGAAGGACCCACGCAAGCGCCTGAGCGCCATCGGCGATGCCCGGCTGGAGCTCGACGAGCGCGAGGCCGCCGTCGCGCCGGCGTCGATCCTCGTGGCCGCGCGGCCGTCGATCGTCGCGCGGCTCTGGCCGGCGATCGCCGGCATCGTACTGACCGCCGGCATCGCCGCGGCCCTTTGGCCGCGATCGCAACCTGCATCGGGCGGCGACGTCACGCGGCTCGCGATCCTCCCGCCGCCCGGCGCCGACCTGTATCCGGATTCGACAGGCGTCGCGATTTCGCCCGACGGCACGATGGTCGCGTTCGTCGTCGGTACTGTCACGCAGACCGAGACGCAGTTGTGGGTGCGGTCGATCGATTCCATGACGGCGCGCCGGCTCGAGGATGCCGACGGCGCGGTGTTGCCGTTCTGGTCGCCCGACAGCCGCCGCATTGGCTTCTTCACGAACGCCAAGCTGAGGACGATTGCCGCGTCCGGCGGCCGCGCCGACACGCTGGCGGATGCGCCGGGCGCGAGGGGCGGCGACTGGAGTGCCTCGAACGTGATCGTGTTCGCGCCGGACGCCGGTGGAGTCCTGTACCGAATTCCGGCGACCGGCGGCACCCCAGAGCCGGTGACCGCCCTCGACTCGGCGAAGAAGGAATTCGGCCACCGCTTTCCCGCGTTCCTGCCCGCCGGCGAGCACTTCCTGTACGCCGCCCTTCCCGGGAAGGGCGGCAAGTTCGAGATCTACGCCGGATCGCTTAAGGACACGTCGCGCACGTTGGTCGGATTGCTCGAAAGCGCGCCCGTCTACGCCGATCCGGGTTGGTTGCTCTACGCGCGCCAGGGCGTGCTGGTGGCGCAGGCCTTTGATGTCGCCGCCATGAAGATCACGGGCGACCCGATTTCGCTCGGCGACGAGCCGACGATGATTCTCGACCCGTCGACGTCGTTCACGGCCGGCCGCACGGCGTCGATCTCGCGGGCGGGCTCGCTTGCCTACTTCTCGTCACCGTCGACGAATACGACGGCGACGTGGTACGACGCCAACGGTCAAAACCCAACTGTGTTGACGCTGCCGACGGGCCACTACGAGACCGTCAGCATCTCACCGGCTGGCACGCACGCGGTGTTTGTCCGGTCGACCTCGCCTTCGGAATCGGCGTTGTGGCTCGTGGATCTTGCGCGCGGCAGCGCCTCGCCGCTTTCATCCGGGCGCGGGCGAAATGATTGGCCCGTCTGGTCCCCCGACAGCAAGCGCGTGGTGTTTGCCGCCGACCGCGACGGTGTTCAGGATCTGTTCGTGAAGGACGTCACGGATGCCGCGCCGGAGAAGGCGCTTTTTCGCTCCGAGGTCCCGTTCAAGGGTCCGACCAGCTGGTCGGCCGATGGCCAGTGGATCGGCGTCACCCAGCTCGATCCGGAGACGGCGCAGAATATTTGGCTGCTGCCCGCGGCCGGCGGCGCCGAACTCACGCTGTTCCTGCGCGGTCCCGTCCGCGACAACGGCGGGCCGACATCGCCAGACGGCCGCTGGCTCGCCTACACTTCTGACGACACGGGCCGCTTCGAGCTGTACGTCCAGCCGTTTCCCAAGCCCGGCGCCAAGGTCCAGGTATCGCAGCACGGCGCTTCGCTCGCGTGGTGGACGCGCGACTCGCGGCAGTTGCTGTTTCTCGGCCCCGATCTGCACAGCCTCTGGCGCGCGGAAGTCGAGCCCGGCGCGACGTTCCGCGTAGGCTCGGCGAAGCAGATCGCCACCTTTCCGTCCAGCATCGTCTCGATGGACGCGATGCCCGACCGCCGGCGATTCCTCGCCATCGCGCCGGAGCGCACCGGCATCGGATCGGTGACCGTCGTCCAGAACTGGCGCGCGGCGCTCGCTAAAGCGCGATAGACGCGGCGATTCGGATCCGTCATGGAGGCCGGGTCTTTAGACCCGGCATGTCGCCCGACCGTCCGGGTCGGGGTATCTTCCACGAACCCGGGCGGCCTTCGTCATCCGAACAGATGTCGCCAGCCGCCTACTCGCGCTCACTCTGTTCGCGCTCGCTATTCTACGGGTTCTTTGGAAGACACCCCGACCCGGCCGGTCGGAGGCCGTATGCTGATCGTGTTCAGCTATGCCAGATGAGCGGACGCCCGGTTTTGATTCGCCGGAGAGCGCGGCCATGACTGGCTTCCCGCCTGAACACTGTCGAGTTGTCGAAGTTCGGACGGATGGCGACGACGCCTACGTGCTGCTGGACACGGGCCCGCGGGGCCAGCCCTACCTGTATGGGGTCAGCTGCAAACGCCAGAACGGTCGTTGGTTTGATCACGGGTCCGCAAATGGACCCGGCTGGTCGCAAACCGACCAGGCGAAACGGTTGGGCACGCTGACGGCATGGGGCGAAGCACCCGCGGATGGCGACATGGTGCGTTTCGAGTTGAACGGCCACGTGGTGGAAGAACCTGTCGTCGAGGGTGCCTATTTGGCCGCGTGGTGGCGGCAACCTGAGTCTGGACCTGACGCTGCCTGGCCGGACATGGTCGCGTTTAGGATTCGCGGTCAGTGGGCGCCGCAGTCCAGCTGGCGGGGTCGCTAGATGTTTCTCCACATCGGCCTCCTCCGCGCCGTGAACCTGGGTCCTCACAACAAGATCGCGATGCGCGATCTCGTTGATCTCGCGACAGGCCTCGGCCTGAAGGACGGACGCACGCTGCTCCAGAGCGGGAACATCGTGTTCAGCGGCGATCGGCGGACGCCCGCGCAGCTTGAGCGCGCGTTCGAGGACGCGGCGAAGAAGCGCCTGGACCTCGAGACGCAGTTCTTTGTCCGCACGGCGAAGGAATGGCAGGAGCTCATCGCCGGTAACCCGTTCCCGAAGGACGCCAAGCTGCGGCCGAACCACCTGGTGCTGATGTGCCTGAAAGACGCGCCCGATCGCGAAGCCGTCACCGCGCTCGAGAAGGCCATCAAAGGCAGGGAAGTCGTCCGCGCTTCGGGCCGCCACGTCTACTTCGTCTATCCCGACGGCATCGGCAACTCGCGCCTGACGATCAAGGTGATCGAGAAACACCTCGGCACCCGCGGGACGGCGCGCAACTGGAACACGGTCCTTAAACTCGGTGCGCTGGTCGGTCCGGCAGCGACGTGACCATGTTTCGAACCGCCTGCCTCTCACTACTTATGATCTGCACGGCGGCGACGCCTGGCGCGGGCGTCGCGGTCCGGGTTACAGTGCACCCCATGAGCAAAACCGTGGTCGTCACCGGGTGCAGTTCGGGATTTGGCCGTCAGGTGTCGGAACGACTCGCCCGGAAAGGCGTCCGCGTGTACGCGACGATGCGTGGCACGACAGGGAAGAACGCCAAGGTTGCCGGCGAGATCAAAGCGATCGCGGCCGCCGAGGGACTGGACCTGCGCGTGCTGGAGCTCGACGTGACGTCGACCGCTTCGGTCAACTCGGCCGCCGAAAGAATCCTCACCGAGTCCGGCGCGCCGGACGTGATCATCAACAACGCGGGCCAGATGTTCTCAGGCCTGACGGAAACGTTCAGCGCCGATGAATTCACGAGCCAGCTCGACATCCAACGTCGTCGGCCTCCATCGCATGTGCCGGGCCTTCCTGCCGGCGATGCGACAGCGCCGCGAGGGGCTCATCGTCAACCTCAGCTCGATCGCCGGCCGCATGAGCGTGCCATTCTTTGGCGTGTACCACGCGAGCAAATGGGCCGTCGAGGGATACTCGATCGCGTTGCGAGGGGAGCTGGCGTCATCTGGCATCGATGTCGTGGTGCTCGAACCGGGCCCGTTCGCGACCGCGCTGTTCCCGAGCAGTCCGAGGCCCGAGGACGCCGAGCGGCGTGGTGAGACCTATCCGGCCCTGGCGCATCAGACGCTCGACGAGATGGGGAAGGCCTTCGACGCGCTCTTCAAGAATCCAGACGCGCCGACCGACCCGGCGCTGGTCGCGGGCCGGATGGTCGAGCTCATCGACATGCCCGCCGGCACCCGGCCGTTTCGCAACGTCGTCGGCGTCGACTTCGGCGTGCGCGATCGCAATGCCTCCGTCGAGCCATACGACGCCGGCGTCCTGAAGGCGTTGGGACTGACGTCGTTCGCGACGCTCGCCGGGTCCCGAATCACGGTGGAGTAGTCGCACGGAGCGTGTCATGCGGGTCGCGGCCCTCTACGATATTCACGGCAACCTGCCCGCGCTCGAGGCGGTGCTCGAGGACGTGCGTCGCGCGGACGTCGATCTGCTGCTGATCGGCGGCGACGTGGTGCCAGGCCCGATGCCGCGCGAGACGATCGAGTGCTTGTTGAGCCTCGATGTGCCCCTGCAATGCATCCACGGCAACGGCGATCGCGAGGCCGTGACGTGGCGGCGGGGCACTGAGACCCCCGCCATCCCCGAGGCGTTTCGCGAGTCCATGCGCTGGGTCGTGCGACAGCTTACGGCCGAGGACGAGCAACTGCTCCCGAGCTGGCCCTCAACTCGTCGACTCCAGGTTCGCGGGTTGGGTGACGTGCTGTTCTGTCATGCGACACCGAGAAACGACACGGACATCTTCACGCGTCTGACTCCCGACGCGCCGCTCCTGCCGATCTTCAACGAGGCCGGCGCGCCGCTGGTGGTCTGCGGCCATACGCATATGCAGTTCGACCGGATGGTCGGGGCGACCCGAGTGGTGAATGCCGGCAGTGTGGGGATGCCGTTCGACGAGCCGGGCGCGACGCACACGCTCGAGGCCTACGCGAGGGTCGAGTTGCGATGAGCGACCGACACTCGACGGCCGCCATCGAGATCCGCCGCGAGAACCTCGCCTCGTCGTCGGCCCGGTCGCTGATTCTGGCGCTGAACGCGGAGCTCGCGAATCAGTATCCCGAGGAGGGCGCGAATCACTTCAGGTTGGACGCGAACGAAGTCGAGGAGGGACGAGGGGCGTTCCTGGTCGCGTACGGCGATGGTCGGGCGGTCGCATGCGGAGCCATCCGCCGGGAAGACGCTCATACCGCCGAGATCAAGCGCATGTACGTGGCGCCCGCCGCCCGCGGGCGTGGCATTGGCCGCGCGGTCCTCGCCGCGCTCGAAGCCGAGGGCCACCGCCTCGGCGTCAGCAGGATCGTACTGGAAACCGGCGTACGTCAGCAGGAAGCGCTCGCGCTCTACGCGAGTGTCGGGTTCGTGCCGGTCCCGCTTTTTGGCGAGTACATCGGATCACCGTTGAGCGTATGCATGGTGAAGGAGCTGAGGCGATCATGAATTCCTCTGGAACAATCCTGGCGGCGCTTGTGTTGAGCGCTCAGCAACTCGTCGCCATTCCGACGCCGGATGGTGGTCGCGTCGCCGCAGACGTGTACGGGACCGGGGACCGTGGCGTAGTGCTCGCGCATGGCGGCCGATTCGACAAGTCGAGCTGGAAGTCGCAGGCGCAAGCGCTCGCGGATGCCGGATTCCGTGTCGTGGCGATCGATTTCCGCGCGGCCGTCGAGTCGAGAGCCGGACGCGAGTCGGCGTGTCTGTATGACGAGAAGTGTCTGGCCATCGACGTCCTGGCTGCGGTTCGTTATCTGCGCCAGACCGGTTCGACAACGGTCGCCGTCGTTGGGGCGAGCCTCGGCGGTGGCGCGGCCGCGCAGGCCGCGGTGGAAGCCAAAGACGGCGAGATCGACCGCGTGGTGCTGCTCGCCCACATGCTGATCGCGGAGCCAGGCCGGATCAAGGGTCGAAAGCTGTTCGTCGTGGCCCGCGCCGACCTTGGTTCCGGTGACAAGCCGAGGCTGCCAGGCATTCGTGATCAGTACGAAAAGGCCCCGGGTCCGAAGGAGCTGCTCGTCCTTGAAGGCTCCGCCCACGCGCAGTTCATCTTCGAGACGCCGGAAGGTGCACAACTGATGCGCGAACTCGTCAGATTCCTGTCCGCCCGGTGAGATTCGCGGCGCGGGCCAGGTCCCGCGCGATGCGGCGCCCTTCGATCCCGACCTCGCGAAGCATCCCGGTCGAGGCCACACGGAATCCGCTGAAGAATAGGCCCTTCGCCGCGCTTTCCGTGCCGCTCGTGAGCGGCCCGCCGCGCGCGTCGAGCACGCCGGGTCCGGCCTGGAGGAACTGATCGACGGACGAGCGGTACCCGGTCGCGGCGATGACCGCGTCGAACGGCGCGCGCGATCCGTCGACGAACACGACCTGGCGGCCCTCGAACCGATCGATGCCCGGCCGCACGCTCGCGCCGCCACGCCGAATGAGCGCGACCGTGCCGACGTCGATGAGCGGCACGCGTTTGTCCTCGAGCATCTGACGCCGCGGACCTTTTGCGCTCCTCTGCAATCCGAGCGACCCGTAGTCGCCGAACCGGAGGGCTTGCGCCGGCGCCGCCAGCGCGTCCGCCAGCCGCGGCGGCAGCGCCGCCATAAAGACGCCGATGGCGAGCACCGGGATCCCCAGGATCTCGCGCGGGACGATGTTGACCGGGCCGCGGACTGAGAGCGTGGGCAGGGCGCCGTGTTCGGATAGATCGAGCGCGATCTCGCCGCCGGAGTTGCCGAAGCCCACGACGAGCACCCGCCGGCCGCGATACGGCTCGCCGTTGCGGTACTCCGAGCTGTGGAGGATGGATCCCGTGAAGCTGTCCGCGCCCGGCCATGCCGGCACGACCAGTGCGCCGGTCTGCCCGGTGGCCACCACGACTCGCCGGGTCCGGATCGTGCCGGCATCGTGGTCGATCGTCCAGCCGGCGACGCCTGGCGCGATGCGAATGACGTTGCGGTTGAGCTCGACGCGCAGCGCGTGATGTGACGCATACGCCTCGAGGTAGTCCACCACTTGCTGTCGCGAGGGATAGCGCGGATAGGTCCGCGGAAACTTCAGCCCCGGCAGATAGGACAGGCCTTTGTTGGTGTGCAGGTGCAGACGGTCGTAGTGGCGCCTCCACGCGGCGCCGACGGCCGGCGATCGCTCGAGCACGAGCGGATCGAATCCAGCCGCCTTCGCGCACGCGGCAACAGCCAGCCCCGCCGGGCCTGCGCCGACGACGACGAGCGATTCATCGGAAAGCGCCATCTCGTAAGCCGGACCGTGAGCCGGCGTCGTAGTATTCCATCGTGTCGCGTTCCGTGCGGAAGTTCTCGGCGCCGGCGGTGGCCGCGGCGATCGAAGCGGAGCTCGAGACGCACGCGAATCCCGAGCGCGTCGCCGTGCTTTCGGGCGGCTATGCGCCGAGCCATTTGCGCTACAGCGGTGCCTCGGTGCCGGACCTGCGCGGCGTCGTGCGCCGGTTCGAGCGTGAGCTGAAGTCCTCGCCGCCGCGGGACATTCTGAGTCTTGCGCAGACGCTTGTCTCCCGCGGCACGGCTGAAGGGCGTCAGGTCGGCTACGAGCTCGTCGCGCGCCGCGCCGACACGGTGGCGCTCGTCACGCCGGCGATCGTCCGGCGCCTCGGTCGCGGCAACGACAATTGGGCGTCGGTGGACGGCTTCGCGATGTACGTCACCGGGCGCGCGTGGCTGGACGGCCGCCTCAGCGACCGCGACGTCCTCGCCTGGGCGCGGTCGGAGAATCCGTGGTGGCGACGCACGGCGCTGGCCTCAACCGTGTCGCTCAACCTGCCATCGCGTGGCGGCTCCGGCGACACCGCGCGCACCATGCGCGTGTGCCGCGAGTTCGCGCGCGAGTCGGACCCGATGCTGGCCAAGGCGCTGTCGTGGGCGCTGCGGTCGCTCGTGCCGCACGATCCCGCCGTGGTCCGCGCGTTTCTCCATCGGCACCGGGACACGCTGCCGTCGATTGTCCTGCGCGAAGTGGACACGAAGCTCCGCACGGGGCGCAAATCGGGATGACGCCGCTCCTTAAGTTCTTCCTGCTCACCTTCGCTGTCACCTGGACGCTGTTCTTTGCAGCCGGGGCCGTACCGGGCGGGGCCTCGGCGTCCCAACTGGTTCGCGAGCTGTTGTTCCTGCCCGGCACCGTCGCGCCGGCGCTCGTCGCGCTCTGGCTCACGTGGCGCGGGGAAGGGCGCGCTGGACTGCGCGCGCTCGTCGCTCGTCTGTTCGAGTCCCGCGTCCGCGCCCGGTGGTACGTGTTCGCGATCACTTACATGGCTGCGATCAAGCTCGGCGTCGCGCTCGTCCATCGAGTGGCGACCGGAGGGTGGCCGCGCTTCACCGAAGAAGCGCTGGTTCTTATCCCTTTCGCGATCATGGTGTCGACGCCCTTCCAGGCCGGGGAGGAAATGGGATGGCGTGGCTACGCGCTGCCCAAACTCGCGGCGCGTCTTGGCCTTGCGCGCGCCGGCGTCGCGCTCGGTGTCATCTGGGCCTGCTGGCACTTGCCGCTGTTCTTCATCGCGGGCACCGACAAGATCGGACAGTCATTTCCGCTGTACCTCGCGCAAGTGACCGCGCTGTCGGTCGCGATGACGTGGCTCTACGCGCACGCTCGCGGCAGCCTGCTGCTCGTGATGCTGATGCATTCGGCCGTGAACCAGACCTCGGGTATCGTTCCCTCGGCCGCGCAGGGTGCGTCCGATCCCCTCACGCTCAGCGGCTCGCTCGTCGCATGGCTAACTGCCGCGCTTCTCTGGATTTGCGCCGGGTACTTCCTGGTTCGGATGAAGGGCTCGGCCTTCGAGGCCTTGCACCGTTAGCCGTCCCCGCCTTTTTCCTTCGTGCCCTTCGTGCCCTTCGTGGTTTAGGCTCTTGTCATGAGACAGAAACTGTCGTTTGCCTTTCTGGCCGTCGTCGCTCTCGGCGTCGTCGCGATCGCCGCCCAGCAGAAACCCAACTTCTCCGGGCGCTGGGTCGTCGTCAGCCCGGCCGACGCCGCGGGCCAGGAACAGGTCGTCACGCATGACGCCACCACGCTCACGACCGGCCATGCCTCGGAGGGCGGCGGGCACGGGGCGTCATACAAGCTCGACGGCACCGAGAGCCGCAACGTGCTCACCTCGCATGGTGAACCGATCGTCACGTTATCCAAGGCCACGTGGAGCGGCGCGCAACTCACCATCACGAGCAACACGACGTACCCGGACGGCCGCAAGAGGGAATCAAAAGAAGTGTGGTCGTTGGACGCTGAAGGCCGGCTCGTCATCGAGGTCAACCTGACGGTGAGCGGCCAGCAGCCGATGACGCTGAAGATGGTGTCCGTCAAGAAGTGATGGACGAGCCACTCATCAGCCGCGAGCAGCTCATTGCGGCCATCGCTGCCTTTCTGGCGGACCGCGATGACGCCACGCTCGCGGGAATCCGCCGCGCGTTGGAGCGCGAGCTCGACGCGGCCGGACCTGACGCCCTCCGGCACCTCGGCGAGCGGCTCGCCCGGGCCGGCGCGGATTGGTCCTATTACCCACGCGATCCCCTGGCCAGGCGGATTCACCAGCTGCTTGCCGACCGCGTGCTGGAGCCAGGCTCCACCCTGATCGGGCTCGAATATCTGGCAGCCCTGTCGGACGCGCCCGTGGTGGTGTGCGCGAATCATCTGTCCTACTCGGACGCCAACCTCCTTGAGATCCTCCTGAGCCGGTTCGGCGGCGCCGCGCTGGCGGATCGGCTGACCGTCGTGGCCGGGCCGAAGGTGTATTCGAGTCTGCGTCGACGCTTCTCCAGCCTCTGTTTTGCGACGATCAAGACGCCGCAAAGCAGCGCGCTTTCGAGCGAAGACGCCGTCATGCCGGCGCGGGACGTCGCGCGCGCGGCCAGGCGGTCGATCGACATCGCGCGGGATCGGATTCGCCAGGGCGACGCGCTGCTGGTGTTTGCTGAAGGCACGCGCAGCCGCTCGGGCGGCATGCAGCAGATGCTCACCGGCGTCACGCGCTACCTCGAGGAACCCGGCGCCATAGTGCTGCCGGTCGGGATTACCGGCACCAAGGCGCTGTATCCCATCGGCGAGGAGACGCTGAATCCGGTGCAGGTCATCGCCAGAATTGGTCCTCCGATTGCGGCCGACGCGCTGCGCGATCGTGCCGGCAGCGATCGCCGGCTGATGATGGACGAAGTCGGCTTTGCGATCGCTAAGCTGCTGCCGGAGGAGTACCGAGGCGCGTATTCATGAGCACGCCTCGTCCGCTCGCCCGGCTGCGCAAGTTATGCCTGGCGCTTCCCGAGGCTCACGAGGTCGAAGCGTGGAGCGAGCCGACGTTCCGCGTGCGCAACCGGATGTTCGCGGCCTTTGCCGACGCGCGCACCCATCATGGCGACGGCCGCCATGCCGTCTGGATTAAGGCCGCGCCCGGCCACCAGGAGCGCATGGGCCGGACGGCGCCCGCGCGGTTCTTCGTCCCGCCCTATGTCGGGCCGGCCGGTTGGCTCGGTGTATGGCTCGACGCCGGCTGCGACTGGGATGAGCTCGAGGCCATTCTCAAGGACGCGCACGCGCTGGCCGGTGCGAAGCCCGTCCGATCGCGACGCTGAGCGTTCGTTTCGATGCGAACTCGCACCGCCCTGATCGTCGGCGCCGGCATCGGCGGCCTGGCTTCGGGTCTTGCTCTCCGTCGCGCCGGCTGGAGAATCCAGGTCTTCGAACGTGCGGCCACGCCGCGCGAGCTGGGGTTTGCGCTCGGGCTGGCGCCAAACGCATTGGCGGCGCTGCGCGAGCTCGGCCTCGATGGCGTGATGCAGTCCGAGGGCGCGTCGACGACCGCGGGCGAGATTCAACAGCCCGGTGGCCGCGTGCTGAACCGGTTCGAAGTCGCATTTGGTGGTCCGGCGGTCGTGGCCTTGCGACCAGCTTTACACGGCGCGCTGCTTGCCGCCGTCGGGGACGAAGCCCTCGTGCTCGGGCGTGAGGCGGTCGACCGGCGACGTGCTGATTGGCGCCGATGGCATCGGCTCGGTGATCAGGAAGCGCCTGCGGCCCAACGAAGCACCGCCCCGGCGGAGCGGCCACTGCGGAATTCGGGGCGTCGCGTACGGCGTCGGACACCTCCTGGGGGACCTCTCGGGCGCGTTCTACCTCGGCGATGGCGTCGAGGGCGCGACGGTTCGCGCGAGCCAGGACGCGGTCTACTGCTGTTCGATCGGGATCCGATCGACGACTGGGGAAGAGGGCCGGTCACGCTGTTGGAGGACGCGGCGCATCCCATGCTGCCGCACGCTGGTCAGGGCGCGGCACAGGCGCTCGAGGACGCGGTGGCGCTCGGCTTGGTCCTCACGCCTGAAGGAGACATTCCGGCGGCATTACGCCGCTACGAGCGCGTCCGGTCCGCGCGCAGCAGGTCGTTCGTCCTGCTCAGCCGGCGGATCTCGCGCGTGACGACGACGCATAGTCCGGTGGTGAGGTGGGTGAGGGATACGGCCATTCGACTAATTCCGGACCGCTTGGTCGTGGCCGGCGCCACATTCGCCGCAAGGAGTCGCGACCCGCATCGGTTGTTGCGATCTTGAGCCCGGCCGGGTCGGGGTGTCTTCCAAAGAACCCGTAGATCAGCGAGCGCGAACAAAGTGAGCGCGAGTAGGCGGCTGGCGATCCGTGTTTGGAGGACGAAGGCCGCCCGGGTTCGTGGAAGATACCCCGACCCGGACGGGCGTCCGGCGTCTCGCCGGGTCTAAAGACCCGGCCTCCATTGAGGCGCTATAATATGGAACGTTGGTTCTAAAATCGAACAGTCGTTCGGTTTCAGGGGTGGCGCCGCGGCGGGCGCGCCGCCGCGATGCCCGCCGGGACGACATCCTCCGTGCCGCGGGCCGGATCTTCCGGGCGCGGGGTTTCGCCGAGTCCGGGATGCGGGATATCGCGGACGCCGCCGACCTCTCGCCGGCCAACCTGTATCACTACTTCCGCGGCAAGGACGAGATCCTCTTCTACTGCCAGGACCGGGCGCTCGACCGGCTGATGGGGGCGGTTGCGGCGGCGCGGAAGACGTCGGCGTCGCATGAAGCGCGTCTCCGTCAAGTGCTCGCGTCGCACGTGAGGACGCTGCTCGACGAGATCGATGGCGCCAGCGCCCACGTCCAGATCGAGTCGCTCTCGCCGCCGCTGCGCGCGAAGATCGTCGCCAAGCGCGACCGCTACGAGCGCGCGGTCCGGCGGATGGTGGACGAGGGCGTCCGCGCGGGCGAGTTCGTCGCGCCCGACTCGGCGCTGCTCACCCGCGCGATGCTCGGCGCGCTCAACTGGACCGTGACCTGGTACCGGCCCGAGGGCCCGCAGGCGACGGACGCGCTGGCCTCGGCGCTCGCGACGTACCTCGTCCGCGGCGTGACACTCAAACCGACCCCACCTCGGAGACTCCATGCCGTCTGACACCGACTCGAAGGTCCGTCTCTCGCTCGACGTAAACGGGGAGCGGATCGAGGCGCTCGTCGATCCGTCGAAGACGCTCCTCGAAGTCCTGCGAGAAGACCTGCAGCTCACCGGCACCAAGCATGGCTGCGAGCTGGGGGAGTGCGGGGCGTGCGCCGTGCTTGTGGACGGCCGACCGGTGCTGTCCTGTCTGGCGCTCGGTCTCGAATGTCAGGACCGCGCGGTCACCACCATCGAGGGCCTGGCGGCCAACGGCGCGCTCCATCCGCTGCAGGAGGCCTTCGCCGATTTCGGCAGCGCCCAGTGCGGGTACTGCACGCCCGGCATCATTCTGACGGCGGCGGCTCTGCTCGAGTCAGACGCGCGGCCATCGCGGGATCGCATCCGCGAGGCGCTCTCCGGGAATCTCTGCCGGTGCACCGGCTACCTCCAGATCATCGAGGCGGTTGAAGCTGCCGCGGCCGCGACCGCCTCGCGCAAGGTGACGGCATGAGCGTCAGCCCGACCGGTCCCGTCGGACGCCCGCGCCGGCGCGTCGACGCGCGCGCGAAAGTCATCGGCCAGACGCGATTCGCCGACGACCTGTTCTTCCCCCGCATGCTGCACTGCCGGCTGCTGCGCTCGCCGCACCCGCACGCGCGGATCGTGTCGATCGACACCTCGCGCGCCCAGGCGCACCCGGGCGTGCACCTCGTCCTCACCGGTGACGCCATGCCGATTCCGTACGGCATTCTGCCCGTGAGCCACGACGAGCACGCCCTCTGCCGTGACGTCGTCCGCTTCGTCGGTGATCCGGTGGCCGCGGTCGTCGCGGCTGATGAATCCGCCGCTGCGGACGCGTGCGCGTTGATCGACGTCGTCTACGAATCGCTCCGGACCTTCGCGTCACCAGAGGACAGTCTCGCATACGCCGAGCCGCGGATTCACGACTACGGCGACACCGGAAACATCCACAAACTCGTCGCGCTCGAGTTCGGCGACGTGGACGCGGCGATCGCCGGGTCGGATCATGTGTTCGACGACGTGTTCTTCTTCGAGGGGAACACGCACCTGCCGCTCGAACAGCACGCGGCGCTGGCGCTACGCGATCCAGACGGCAAGCTCGTCGTGTATTCGAGTACCCAGACGCCGCACTACCTGCATCGGGCGCTTGCCAAAGTGCTCGAGATGCCGGCCGCGCATATCCGCGTCATCGCCACGCCGAACGGAGGCGGGTTCGGAGGCAAGAGCGACCCGTTCAACCACGAGGTCGTCGTCGCCAAAGCCGCGTGGCTGCTGGATCGGCCTGTGAAGATCTGTCTTTCGCGAGAGGAAGTCTTCTACTGTCACCGTGGGCGCCATCCCGTGCTCATGCGCTACCGGACCGGCGTGTCGAAGGACGGACGACTGACCGGGATCGATTTGCAGACGCTGCTCGACGGCGGCGCGTACGGGTCGTACGGCGTAGCCAGCACGTTCTACACCGGCGCGCTGCAGACGGTGACGTACCGCGTGCCGCGCTACCGCTTCCGCGGCTGCCGCGTGTTCACGAACAAGCCGCCCTGCGGACCGAAGCGGGGGCACGGCACACCGCAGAGCCGGTTCGGCCAGGAAGTGCAGCTCGACAAGATCGCCGAGACGCTGCAGATGGATCCGGCGGCACTGCGCATCTTGAACGTCGCGCCACCCGACACGCTCACCGCCAACTACCTCCATGTGCGTACGATCGGACTGGCCGAGTGCATCCGTCGCGTCACCGCCAGCTCCGGGTGGGCGGAGAAGTTTCGCAAGCTGCCGAACGGCCGCGGCGTGGGTCTCGCGTGCTCGTCGTATCTGTCCGGCGCGGGCCTGCCCATCAACTGGAACGACCTGCCGCACTCCGGCGTGCAGTTGAAACTTGATCGCAGCGGCGGCGTGACAGCGTTCTGCGGCGCCACGGAAATCGGCCAGGGATCGGACGACGTGCTGGCGGCGTGCGTGGCGGAGGTGCTGGGTCTGGACACGTTCGACATCCGGACGATCACGGGCGACACCGACCTCACGCCGGTCGATCTCGGGTCGTACTCGAGCCGCGTCACATTAATGATGGGCCATGCGGCGGTGCAGGCGGCCGAACGCGCGCGCGAGATCCTCGCGGATGCGGTCAGCAGGAAGCTCGACGTGCCGAAGACTCGGCTCGTATTCGCGAGCCGGCGCGTGTTCGACTGCGAGGCGCCGGATCGCGGCGTGACGTTTCAAGAGGCCGTGTGCCTCGCCGAAGCTGTTGTCGGCACGATCGGCACGACCGGCTCGTACACGCCGCCGAAGTCCGCGGCGAAGTTCAAGGGCGGCGGTGTCGGGCCGTCGCCGACGTACTCCTACACGGCCGCGGTCGTGGAGGTGGAAGTCGATCCCGGGACGGGATGGATCACCGTGCCGCGCGTGTGGATCGCGCACGACATCGGCCGCGCCATCAACCCGACGCTCGTGCGCGGGCAGGTCGAAGGCAGCGTCTACATGGGCCTCGGCGAGGCGTTGATGGAGGAGCAAGTGTTCCGCCGCCTGCCGGCGCGCCTGTCGCACGCACTGGTGCACAAGTTCCCGTCGATCCTCGAATACAAGAGCCTGACCAGCCTCGAGATGCCGGAGGTGTTCACCGATCTGGTCGAGAACCCGGACTCGGCCGGGCCGTTCGGTGCCAAAGAAGCCGGGCAGGGCCCGCTTCTGCCGATCATGCCGGCCGTCGCCAACGCCGTGTACGACGCCGTCGGCGTGCGCATCGACGAGATTCCCGTGACGCCCGAGAAAATCCTCAAGGCACTCATCGCCAAAGCAGCCGGCAAGCCCGCGCGGATCGGACCGACGGCATTTCCAGAAGTGCCGTGGCCCGAGCCGCTGCAAGTCACGCCACCAGACGAGGGCGGCGACGGTCGCGCGTCGAACGCGCCCGCGCGCGCGAAGCGGAACGTCGATGCCGGGATCGAAGCCAAAGCGGGGGTGCGGCCATGATGCGCCTGCCGCGCTTTAGATTCCGCGCCCCTCGGACGATCGCCGACGCCGCGGCCTGGCTCGCCGAATCGCCCAACGAGACGATGCTCTTGGCCGGCGGGACGGATCTGGTGCCGAACATGAAGCGACGGCAGCAGGTGCCGAAGACCGTCATCGGCCTGCGCCAGATCGCCGAGCTCTCACGCATCTCCAACGGATCCGGATTCACGATCGGCGCCGGCGTCACGCTCTCGGCCATCGTCGAGGACACGCGCATCCGCGCGTCCTGCGCTGGTCTTTGGCAGGCCGCCGCGCAGGTCGCGACGCCCCACCTCCGCAACATGGGCACGATCGGCGGCAATCTCTGCCTCGACACGCGCTGCACCTACTACGACCAGTCCGAGGAGTGGCGCAAGGCGATCGGCTACTGCATGAAGAAGGACGGCACGACGTGCTGGGTCGCGACGTCGAGCCCGAAATGCCTGGCCGTCTCGTCCACCGACACCGCGCCGATGCTCCAGGCGCTCGATGCCCGCGTCAAGCTCGTGTCCGCGAAGGGCGAGCGCTCGGTCAGCGTCACCGATCTTTACACCAACGACGGCATGCACTACCTCATGCGCCGGCCGGACGAAATCCTGACGGAGATTTCGGTGCCCGATCAAACGGGCTGGTGCTCGACGTACTGGAAGCTGCGGCGGCGCGGGTCGTTCGATTTCCCGGTGGCCTCCGCCGCGGTGGCAATCCGGCTGGGCGGCGACGGCGATGTCACGGACGCGCGCATCGTGCTCGGCGCCGTCGCGTCTCGGCCGATGGCCTCACCGAAGGCGGTCGCGCTTCTCGTCGGGCAGCCGCTGACGGACGATGTAATTGCGACGGCCGCTGACGCGGCTTACGATGTCGCGAAGCCGATGGACAACACGGACTTCGAGCTGGTCTGGCGGAAGAAGATGATCCGCGCGCTCGTCACGTCGGCGTTGTGCGAGCTGCGCGGCGACGAGCAGGTCGGCCGGCGCAAGTTCGGGTACTTCGACGCGTCGATGCTCGTCTAGTTCACACCACGAAGCTCACGAAGTTCACGAAGGAGATTGGGGCCTGGTGTCAGACCGGACCGGCCA
>JANOGJ010000497.1:0-7126 GCA_031405995.1 Acidobacteriota bacterium | reverse complement strand
CGGTCGGGCTTTACGGCGTGATTGCCAACGTTGTGGCCGAACGCCGCACCGAAATTGGCATTCGCATGGCGCTCGGCGTTCGGGTGGCGGAAATCGGACGCTGGGTCGTGGGGCAGTCCCTGGCGCTGGCGGCAGCTGGCGTCGCGATTGGCGCCGGTCTGTCGCTCGCCGCCACGCGGATCCTCGAGTCATTCCTCTTCAACGTCAACCCACTCGACCCGGTCGTCTTCGTGATCGCGATCGGCACGCTGCTGATCGTCGCGGGCGCGGCCAGTCTCGCCCCCGCGCGCCGGGCGGCTCGCGTGGATCCGGTCGAGGCGCTCAGGAACTGATTCACTGCCCGACCGGGACGGGCGATCAGCCACGCCGGGTCTAAAGACCCGGCCTCCATTCGGAACTACCGGACGTAGACGAGGTCCTGGC
The DNA here is from genome assembly GCA_031405995.1 of Acidobacteriota bacterium. Taxonomy (GTDB): domain Bacteria; phylum Acidobacteriota; class Vicinamibacteria; order Vicinamibacterales; family SCN-69-37; genus JANOGJ01. The sequence continues at coordinate 6,703 of JANOGJ010000497.1, read as the reverse complement.
CGATCGTCGTCATCAGCCGGAAGCCGCGCTTGTCCATGAAGGCGCGAATCTCCGGGTTCTCGTATCCGTCCTCGATCGTCAGCGCGTCGAATGACACGGCCGCGAAGTCGATCGATCGCAACACCTCGAGCTCGCTGCCCTCGACGTCGATGCTGCAGTAGTGGACGTGGCGGATGCCGCGCTCCGCGAGGATCGCGTCGAGGCGCCGCGCCGGCACGGTGACACGCGTGCGGGCAACGGTCAGCGGATTCGCCGCCGTTTCACGTTCGATCCGATCCAGGTGTCGCGGATCGTAGTTGCCGACGATGCCGCTCAGGCCCTTGCCGTAGCCGACGATGTCGAGAAAAGCCACCTCGGCGTCCGTGCTCGCGATGGCGACATTGAGGCATTCGCACGCGCGGTTGGCCGCGAGCGCCTTGAAGCGCGTCGGACTCGGCTCGATGCAGAGTCCTTTCCATCCCGCCTGTTCGAACACGAGCGTGTTGCTCTTGTCGACGCCGTCATCGGCGCCAATCTCGATGAAGAAGCCGTCGTTACCGGAAAACAGGCGTTCGCGCAGGAATCGATCCTGGCCGTTCTGGCTGTAGTACTGAACGGGCATCAGGGACGGCGTGTGCGACCCGCCGCGATGGCCAGAATCCCCGGCGTCCAGGCCACGAGCCACGCGCCGAACTGCAGCAGGTAGTTGCGCCCCTCGGCTGGTGGCCGGCCCCAGAGCGTGTCCATCATGAGATAGAAGGCGACGCCGCCGAGCGCCGCCGCCGCGATCCCGCGCATGAACACCTCCGCCCACGAGCGCCGCGCCGGTGCGCGGAGCACGCGGCCGTCGAGCATCGCGAGGATGAGCCACACCGCGGCCCACGCGACAATCATGGCCGTCGTGTTCGCCGAGCGGCCCATCGCCGCGACGATCGCGTAGTACACGAGCGCGCCGCCGATGCCCGCCGCGGCGCCGACCGGAATCCCCGCGGCCGTTCGGCCCGCCGCCGCGCCAATCACGCCGCCGACCGAGGCCAGCAGCACCGCGCCGTGCAGGATGCCGACGAGCACCTGATGCCGCACGCCGTACTCGAACCAGATGTAGTCGCCGAGAGTGGAGGCCGCGGCGACCAGCGTCACGCCGACAAGGATCACTATCATCAGAACCTCGGAGCCTTGGAAGAGACGATAGCGCGGATTGTAAAAACTGCAACACGTTGCCGCCGCTGCAGTGATTCACAGGAGCTGAGCGCTGGCATGCTTCGTGCGTGTATCGCCCCTTTCCAGTTGTCCACATGGGGTGGACGACGGTATGGTAGGGGCGGGCGCGTGGAAACAGTCGAAGAGCGAGTGGCATTTCTCGAAGGCAGAGTTGGGGAGCAAGCTCAGATGCTGGACGGCATTCGCGAGGCGATCGGCAGCCTGGAATCGCGTCTCGACAAGCGCCTTCAGGCGTTCGAGGAACGCATTGATGGGCGGTTCGCGCAGGTCGACGGGCGGTTCGCCCAGATCGACGGGCGGTTCGCGCAACTCGAGCAAAGAATGGACCGGCGATTTGAGCAGGTCGATCAGCGCATGGAGTCCATAGATGCGAAGATCTCGCGCCAGTTCGTCTGGCTCGTCGGCCTCTACGTGACGACGCTCATCGCGATGATCGGCGCGCTCGGCGGCATCATCGCCGCGATTCTGGCTCGGTAGCCACGGTCCTACTCAGGCAGTGCCGTCCCCTTCGGTTCTGGCAGGAAGAAACTGAACGCGAACCCCGCGAGATACACAAACGCGGCGACCATCGTCGCCGCCATCGCCAGCTGCACGTACGGCGGTCCCGACAGGCTCGACGTCAACGTCGTCGTCACATAGGCGAACGACACGCCCAGCATGCGGCCGCCGACGTTGGCGGCGAACGCCTCGCCCGTGCCGCGCAAGTGCGTGGGGTACATGCGGGGCAGGTAGTTGCCCCAGAAGCTGAATTGCGCCACCGTGAAGAGGCCCGCGAAGAACATGCCGATCTTGAGCGTCGTGACGTCGCTCGTCGGCGCCATCCAGAAGACGAGCGGTACGACGATGAGGCCCGGGATCTGGAACACGCGCAGCAGGCTGCGCCGGCTGACGATGACGAGGAGCAGCATGGCCAGCGCGAAGCGTCCGGCGAGTCCGCCGATCTCCTGCCACCATTGGACGCCGGCGGCCGTGGCGAGCTTGATCGGCATCGCCGAGCCGGCGAGCTCGGGCAGGTCGCGGACGATGCGCGGCATCTGCTGGATGGCGCCGAACGCCGCGCCGTACGCCAGGGCGAACATGATCGTCGTGACGATCGTCGTGCGGCGCAGCTCCGGGGTGAAGAGCGCGGCAAGGCTGGGCCGCTTCAGCGTGCCGGCCGCGCGCTTGGCCTGCCACGCCGGCGATTCCGGCAGGAACGGCCGGATGATGATGAGCGGCAGGGCGGGGATCACGCCGGATATCAGCGTGTAGCGCCACGCTTCGTGCCCGCCGTAGACCTCCGGCAGCGACGAGCCGTAGGTGACCGCGAGCCAGTTCGCGCCCGTCACCAGGATGCCGCCGACCGACGAGAAGGCCTGCGTGTACCCGAGCACGCGCTCGCGTTGCTTGTGGTCGGGGAACAGCTCGGCCAGCCACGCCACGGCCGCGACGAACTCGACACAGACGCCGATGAAGGTCGTGCAGCGGAAGAACAGGAACCACCAGATGTTCGTGCTGAAGCCGGCCGCGAACGCCGAGAACGCGTAGATCAGGATGCTCCAGACGAGCACCCGGCGCCGGCCCAGCCGGTCGGTCAGATAGCCGCCGAGCAGGCCGAAAATGCCGCCGGCGACCGCCGGGATCCAGAAGAGCAGCCCCACCCATTCGTTGTAGGCGGGCGTGCCTGGCGGGATGCCGGCGAGGGCGCTGAGCGCCGGCCCGACGATGAGCGGCAGCATCAGGAGCTCGTAGATGTCGAACGCGAAGCCGATCGCCGCGATGACGCAGATCAGCCACTGAACGCGGGTGAGACGAGGAGCCATGGGGCGGAGTATAAGGGAAACTTAGAACTCAGAACTTAGAACTAAGAACTACAGCACCGAGGACTGAGGACCGAGGACCGATAGGCTCTCTCCATGGAGGCCGGGTCTTTAGACCCGGCTTCACTCGGCGCGAAGCGCCGTGATCGGATCAACCCGCAGCGCGCGTCTCGTCGGCGCCAGGGTGCCGACAATCGTCATCACGAGCGCCAGGCCGACGGCGCTTACGAGCGTGAGCGTGTCCGCGGGCCTAACACCCGCCAGCAGCGCTTCCATGCTGCGCCCGGCGACGTAGGCGAGCGCAACACCGGGCACGATGCCGGCGACCGCCAGCACCAGACCGCGCCGCAGCACCATCCCGAGAATGTCACGGGGCTGAGCGCCGAGCGCGACCCGCACGCCGATCTCGTTCACGCGCTGCGAGACGGCGAACGACAGCAGCCCATGGATGCCGACCGCGGCCAGCCCGAACGCGATGAAGGCAAACGCCGCGAGCACGCGCACCTGCGCCGCGCGTGATGCCGTGTCGGCGTCGACCATGGCTTCGAGCGTCTGCTGCTCGAAGATGGGCAGCCTCGGCTCCGCGCGCCGGATGATGTCCCGGACGGCCGGCGCGAGACTCGCCGGTTCGCCGGTCGTGCGAACGGCGAGCGACCGCGGCAGATAGAAGAGAATCGCGCCGTCGCCCACCTGCTTGGGTGAGAGGTACACCTGAGGCTCACTCGTGCGCTCGAGGCCGCGGAATCGGACGTCGCCGACGACGCCCACGACCTCGCGGTCGGCGAAGGCAAACGTGAAGTGCCGGCCGATCGGCTCCTCGTTGGGCCAGTACCGCCGGACGAAGGATTCGCTCACGACCGCGACGAACTGCCGATCGCGGTTGTCGCCGTCGCTGAGGTCGCGGCCGCGCTTGATCGGGATCCCAAGCGCCTGGAAGTAGCCTGGTGTCGCGTACCGGATGGTCGCGACGGTGTCCGCGCCGCGCACGTCCGACGTGGCCTCGCCGGGGATTGCCACCGGCCAGATCCCGCCTCGGAATGACGACATCGGCAGAAAACTGACAAAGCCCGCCGACGTCACGCCCGGCAGCGCCCGAATGTCGCCGAGCACACGCGTGTGGAACGCGTCGCGGGCGGCCACGGTGCGATAGTCCGGCATCGGCAGCTCGGTCCGCAGCGTCAGCACGCCTTCGGGGTTGAATCCCGGATCGATGCTTCGAACGGTGACGAGCGCGCGAATGAGCAGGCCGGCGCACACGAGGAGCGCCACCGACGCGGTGATCTCAGCTACGACGAGCGCCGAGCGCAGCCGTTCCTTGCGGCCGCCGCCGGTGCGCACGCCGTCGCGAAGGCCATCCAAATAAGATCCGGCGCTCGCGCGGAAGACCGGCGCCAGGCCGAACGCCAAGCCCGTGACGACGGAGAGCGCCAGCGCAAACAGCAGCACGCGAACGTCCACGGCGGGCGCCGCGGCAATGGGAAGTGTGGCGGGCACCAGCCGCGCGAGCAACGGGACGGAGACGATCGCGATGCCGATGCCGATCGCGCCGCCGATACCGGCGAGGAGCAGGCTTTCGGTCATGAGCTGGCGGACCAGGCGCTCTCGGCCGGCGCCCATCGCGGTGCGCACCGCCAGCTCGCGGCGCCGGGCGAGCGCGCGCGCCAGCAGCAGGTTCGCCAGGTTCGCGCACGCAATCAGCAGCACGCACGCGGCCGCGCCCGACAGGGCGAACAACAGCAGCCTCGACCGCTCGGAGACTTCGTCGCCGAGCGCGTTCAGCGTCGCGCCCGTCTCTCGATTCGCCTTGGGGTACTGACGCTCGGAGGCCGCCGCGATTCCGCTCAGTTCCGTCTGGGCTTGCTCGAGTGTCACCCCGGGCTTCAGACGTCCCACCGCCTCCAGAAAGTTGTCGACCCGTTCGTTCTCCTGATACATGGCGGCGCCGAAACGCTGCGGCGTCCAGAACAGCACGTCGTTGCGCGGGAAGTGGAATCCTTTCGCCATCACACCGATGACCGCATGGCGTTCGTCGTCCAAGGTCACGACTCGACCGACGACGCCGCGATCGCCGCCGAACTCGCTCTGCCAGAACTGGTGCGCGAGAATCACCGTGCCCGGCGCGCCGGGCAGGTCGTCGTCCAGGTTGAAGGTGCGGCCCATGAACGGCGCGACGCCCAACGTCGGCAGCAGTGACGCGCTGACCGACGCCCCCTGAACCCGGCGGGCCTCGCCGGCCGCGATCATCGTCACCGACCGGCCGACGTAGATGCCGGTGGAAGAGAAGGAGTTCGCGGCAGCCGTCCAATCCCGGTAATTGGGCGGGGAGAACTCCATCTGCGGATAGCCCGGCGTCTTTTCCCACAGCTTGACGAGCCGCTGTGGCTCAGGGAATGGCAGCGGCCGGATCAGAACGAAATCGGTGACGGAAAACGCCGCCGTGGTTGCGCCGATGCCGAGCGCCACGATGAGGATGGCGGTGACCGCGAAGCCGGGCGAGCGCCGCAGCACCCGTGCGGAGTAGCGAAGGTCCTGACCGAGGACGTCCATGTGCACGAGCACGGCGTTGCGAATGACGTCGACGATGGCGGTCAACCAGAGGGTCGCGACGCCGAACCCGCTCGCGCGCTCGCGCCGGCGCGCGAACACGGCCTTCATCTCGCCGCCGTACTCGTGGCGGAACGAGGCGGGATACAGGCGGAGGAGCAGGGCGTAGAGCCGCATGTCAGGCGCGCCTCGGAGCGAAGCCGGCGGCGCGCGCGAAACGCACGAGCTGGGTGAACCGAAATGTCTCGGCTTCCGCGACCGCCGTGCCGAACTTCGTGATGCGGTAGTACCGGCGCCGCTCGTCGTCGTCCTCGGGCGCCGGCCGCTCGCGGACTTCAGCGAGCAGGCCCTGCTCGAGCATGCGCTGGATCGACCGATACAGCGTCCCGGCGCTCAGTTTCAGCTTGCCGCCGGTTCGCTCCTCGACGTCCTGGATGATGGCGTAGCCGTGCCGATCGACTTCGGACACCGCGAGGAGGATGTGGAAGGTGGCCGGCGGCAGGGGTAACAGGGCGTCGATGTCGTCCATAAAGTCCTACTATAGCCATAGTGGCTATATTGTCACTGGCTATAGACGAGGAGAGCGGCCGATTGGTTCGCGTTTGGGGTAACTCAGAACTCAGAACTGAGAACTCAGAACTTTCGGACACAGCCCCCAGGGACTAACTCGGAGCCGGTCAGCCAGGCCTATGGGAGTCTTCGATAGGCGGCGAGATTGAGGCCGGTCGCAGCCATGATGAACCGATCAACGTTATTCACCTGCGTAACGGAGGCCGGAATCAGTTCTCCTGTCCCGATTATTCGCCCGTCCTTTCGCCCGAGAAACATCCAATGGAATACCTGTCTATACGGGGCCCGGTTGGCGAATCTTTCGTCGTCATACTCAATTAACAGAACAAAGAAGTGGCGCGGTGAATCCTTGTTCGCGTTCATTTCATAAGGACCGCCTATTGGCACAACCGCTGTCGGTGCCACGCTGTTTGCCTGGTCAAGTGGTTTGTTTGTGCTTTTCAGAGTTGCTGGAGGATCCCCAACAATCCAAAATGTGCGGTAGTTGAAGTTCGTTGCCACCGCAGTTCCAACGTTGCGCAGGTCAGCATCGATTTCGAGACCGGTCATGGTCTGATCGATGACGTCCCTGACGACGCGTATGACCGGCG